>JBPYEF010000525.1:0-3203 GCA_051985875.1 Hyphomicrobiaceae bacterium | reverse complement strand
CGGCGGACCCGGATATCTTGATGCGTCCGACCTCCAGCAGATAGCCGCGATCGACCACCTGCAGCACCTGGCGGACGTTCTGCTCGACGATCAGCACGGTGTAGCCCTCGGCTTTGATGCGCCGGATCAGGTCGAAAACTTGCGCGACGACCACCGGCGCAAGGCCCATCGAAGGCTCGTCGAGCAGCACCAGCTTCGGACCGCTCATCAGGGTGCGTGCGATGGCGCACATCTGCTGCTCGCCGCCGGACATGGTACCCGCCGGCTGCTTGCGGCGCTGCTTCAGGCGCGGAAACAGCTGATAGACGTGCTCGAGCCGCTCGGCGAAGCGGGCGCGCGCGGCGGGAATGAAGGCACCCATGCGCAGGTTGTCTTCGACGCTGAGGCGTGGGAACAAGCGACGCCCCTCCGGCACGTGGGCGATGCCCGTTGCGACCACCTTGTGCGGAGCGATCGACCTGAGGTCGACGTCCTCCATTGTCATGCGGCCGGAGCGCGCCGGCAGCAACCCGGAGATTACCCTGAGCAGCGTGGTCTTGCCGGCGCCATTGGCGCCGATCACGGCGACCGCCTCACCGCGCGCAACGCCAATGGAAACGCCAAACAGTGCCTGGAATGCCCCATAGTACGCATCGACGCCCGTCAACGCGAGCATGACGCCGCCCCGGTTGCGCGCACGGGGGACCAGCGCGCGGGCGCGCTGGATCTCTCGCCGAGCCGCGCAGGGGTGGGGGATGCGCCGGGCTCGCGGACGGCCGCCCAGGGCATGCAAGCGCCGGCGACCGGCGCGGCGATGCGCGCGCACACCCAGGCAGCCCCGGCACGGGCCATGTGCCGAGCACCGGCGGCAGCAGCGTGCGCGCAGATCGACGCGGTGACCGGGGTCGCCGACGTGCTCACGCTGCTCCCCCGCCAAGGTAGACCTCCACCACGCGGGCATCCAATTGGGCGGCCTGAGGCGGTCCGTCGAAGATCTTCTCTCCGTGGTCGAGCACGACGACGCGGTCAACCACGCGCATCAACACGCCCATGATGTGCTCGACCCAGACGATCGTTATGTTCCGCTCGCGACGAACACGCTGCAACATCTCGGCAGCCTGCTCCATTTCCGCGTGATCAAGGCCGTTCAGGCTCTCGTCGGCGAGCAGCAGCCTCGGTCGGGTTGCGAGCGCCCGGGCGAGCTCGAGCTTCTTCAGGGCGGCGGCCCCGAGGCCGCCCGTTCCGGCGCGGGGGTCGCTCGCCAGGCCAACGAGCTCAAGGACCTCCTCGGCCTGTCGCCAGCAGGTGGCGCGGTCGCTGCGACCATGCTGGCCGAACCAGGCCGATAGGGCGACGTTCTCGAGCACCGTGAGATTGCGGAAGGGACGCGGGATCTGATAGGTGCGGGCGATGCCCCGGTGGCAGATGCGGTTGGCGGGCAGCCCGGAAACCTCGTCGCCGGCAAAGACGATCGACCCCGCGGTCGGTTTGTACATGCCGGCGATGCAGTTGAAGATCGTGCTCTTGCCCGAGCCATTGGGGCCGATCAAGCCGAGGATTTCTCCCTCGGCGACGGCGAAGGAAACGTTCGCTACGGCGGCAAAGCCAGCAAACGATTTGCTCAGACCGGAGACGCTCAGGAGGGTCACCGCTCAACGCTCGCTGCCTCGGCCGTGCGGGCCCGCCGGTGCAAACGCGCGGATCGCCGTTCCGCCGATGCCGTCGCGATCGCAGCGACCGCCGCACGCGGCGCGGCGCTGCTGGCGCGGAGGGCGAAGGCGGGCGCGGGGCTCGGTTGCCATCATGACAGGCAGTGTTCGGTGATGATACCGCGGCAGTCCATTTCGAACTCGAGTCCCACTACCGGTGGCCGGCACAGATGCCAGGTCAGCCCCGCGCGTGCCGCGCCACGCCGCACGATGGTGTCCGCCAGGAACGGGTGAAGGTCGTGCACCGTATAGACTTGGGTGGCCGAGGTGTCTTCCCAAAAGACGTCGAGCGCGCGCAGCCGGCGCTCCATTTCAGCGACGACGAAGCTCGCCTTGGCACAGAGCGCATCGGCACCGATTTCGCCATAGCGGACGGTGCGCGTGCGGTAATCGTCTGCGCCCTCCCGCGCCTCGCCGCTGCCCGCGATGACGAAGCTGGCGCCGTGCTTGTCGGAAGCGACCGTGAAGCTGAAGGCATGGAGGCAGGGCTCGGTGGGCGCGTCGAGCTCGGGACAGACATTGCTGCGCGCCACCGGGTTGTTGCGGCTCGCAGGATCATAGATCCCCCACTCCGCGAGCTGGGTGACGTAGCCCTCGTTGAAATGGCGAAACCCCGCGTCGGTAAATGGCGCGGGCGAGCGCAGTTCGCAGGCGCAGAAGGCGGCCAGCGGCCGTCCCCGCACGCGCAGCACTTCGGCGACGCGGCGGAAGCCCTGGCGCAAGGGTAGCGGCGCGCGCAAGGTAACGCGCTCGATGGCATAGCCCGGCTGCGCGGCGACCCCGGCCGAATACTGGAACACCGCGGGGAGGAAGCGGTATCCGCCGCGGTCAAACGGCACGCTGGTCACGGCTTGCCGTCCTTGTCGAAGGTATAGTCGAAGTCGCAATGGCTCGCGCCCTGCATGATCGTCTGTGTGCGCTTCAAGGCGAGGCGCTTGTCGTAACCCTCGCAAAAGGTGGCGTCGCGCTGGCAGGAGAGCAGATGCCCGATCTCGCCGAGGCCCATGGCGCGGTACATCTCGGCGTACCTGCAGCGCGTGACGTTGTAGCGGTAGCGCGTGTCGCTTTTCTCGACCACCTCGGTCTCGAGTGCCCCACCGCGTGTCCACAGTTCCTGGCGGTCGATGAAAGTCTTGAGCGAGGTGCTGCCGCCGACCGCGGCCGCCATCTGCCCCGCCTGCTCGATCGCCGAACGGCGCACCGCCTCGGCAAGCGTGCGCTTGGCGAGCTCGACGCCATGGCTGGCCACCAAGGCATCGTAGACGTGCTTGAGAATAGCGGCCTCGATGCGCCGGCGCTCTAGCATGGCAAGCGTTTCCTGGGACACGAGCGTCTCCCTCGCGGCGGGACTGCAGTTGGCAAAGGAAAGTAAAGCAGGAGGCATGCGCCACGGAAAGAGGCTTGCCGCGCAGCGGCGGAACAACGGCCCATTGCAAGCAACGCGGTGGCGCCCGGCACGCCCGCGCCTATATAGTGAGGGCACGCTTGGCGTGGGCGGCAAGAGGCGCATCGGGG
>JBPYEF010000524.1:0-7334 GCA_051985875.1 Hyphomicrobiaceae bacterium | reverse complement strand
GATGAGGACTTGCTATGACGCAGGCGGCCAGCGTGCTCGCAGGGCAGGTCGAGCGCCCGCCGCGCTGGGTGTGGGGAGCGCTGTTCCTCTCCCTGGCCATCAATTTCGTGGTCGTCGGCCTGGTGGTCGGCGCCGTATGGCGTTTTCGCGAGCCGACCTGGCCGAACGCGACGCCGAGCCTGCTTGGCTATGCCAGCGCGTTGCCGCCGGAGCGGCGTCGGCAGCTATGGGATGAGACCGCCGCGGAGCGTAGCCACCTTCGTCCCCTGCGCCGCGCGGTGCGGTCCGCGCGCGATGTGTCCGCCAAGACCCTGGCGGCGGAGCCCTACGATCGCCAGCAGTTCCTTGCCGCCCAGGACCACCAGGCGGATGCGGAAACGCGGGCACGGCGAGCAATGCAGGAGTTGTATCTCAAGATCGCCGACAGCCTCACGCCAGAGGAGCGGCAGGAGTTCGCGAGCTGGCGCGAACACCACCATCTCCAGGCCCACAACCTGCTCGACGCTCCCGAGCGCAAGAGCAACGATGCCGAGAGCGCTGCTGCACCGCGTTAGCCGCCTGCGGGAAAGGTCAGCACCGCCGACCAGGAGCCGTCGTCGGCGGTTGCGCAGCTGAGTGCCACCCCCTGCGCCTCCAGCAGCAGCCGGGCAAGTCCGAGGAGAAGCCCGCCTTCGCCTGCAGCGGCTTCCCCGCCAATCGGCGGCCGCATCCTGCATGCCGGTGTGCCGATCGTCAGCCTGTCGCGGCCGGCGCTTTTGCCCACGCTGACGCAGACGCGCGAACCCTCTCCCGCCAACGTCCGCGCCTGGCGCAACAAGCATTCGAGCGCCTGCAGCGCCGCGCGACGCTCGCAGCTCAGCGGACAGGCTGCGCTCGGCACGGCGAGCGCGACCTCGGCCTGCGCGGCCTGCGCGGCCTGCGCGCCGACGCGCTGCCAGGCTTCGCTCACCAGCGCTAGCACGCACACCTTGTCGCGCGCACGCGCCCTGGCGTCACCGATCAGGCCGGTGATGGCCTCGGTTATCGCCAGCGCCTGCTCCGATGCTCTGAGAAGGCGCCCGCCGCTTTCGCTGATGTGGTGAGCATACTCATGATAGCGCGCGTGGCCGAGCGGCCCGTGTACCTCGCGCAGCATGACCTCGGAAAAGCCGATCACGGCATTGAGCGGGGTACGCAGCTCGTGACTCATCTGCGCCAGCAACTCGGCACGGCGCAAGCTTCCTTGCGTGCTCGCAGTGCCGCGGCTGGCTGCGCTGTCGCGCCGGGGGCCGGCCACCGTCACCAGCGCAGCCACCGCGCCGGTCGCCAGCAAGAACGCCAAGTGCCACCGGGCCAACCCAAGGGTGGCGCCGTCCCCAGCACCACCGGCGCGCCAGGCCGTGGTCAACAAAATACCGAGCGCGGCGAGGTGCGCGCTCGCCGCGCCTCGCGCCAACCACGGTGATACCACTCCCGCCCGCGCGCGACCGAGCGCGGCGATGCCCGCTGCCCAAGCCGTGAACGGACTCCCCCCTGGACGGGGTGACGTGCCCGGCGTCATCCCTTGGCCCTCGAGCGAGTTGTAACTGAATGCTGCCCAGTGCGCTCGGCAGGCGGAACAAGCCGCCGAATCGCATGCATGCAGTGTGCCGTGAGCCGCAACGGCTTGTCGACTGGGCAAGCGCGTCACGGGTGCAAAAAACGCAGCCTGTGTCCGCGGCGACTCTCTGCAGGATCGGCGCCGCGTCCCCTCGGGCCGCGCTCAGTTCATTCGAGGATTCGAGCAACGATCTCCATGGCATCCCGCGATAGCGGTTTCGCCCGGGCGACGCGCTGCAGGCTCTTTTTGGCGGCCCGGCGGCGGCCGGGCTCGAGCGTCCGCCAGCTGCGAAACGCGGCGAGCAGGCGCGCTGCGATCTGCGGGTTGAAGGCATCGATTTCGAGCACGCGGTCGGCGACGAACGCGAAACCCTGTCCGTCCGCGCGGTTGAAATTGACCGGATTGGCAGCGGCAAACGTCCCGATCAGTGCACGGACCTTGTTGGGATTCCTCACGGAAAACAGGGGATGGCGGGTGAGCTTCTTGACCAGCGCCAGGGTCGAGGAGAGCGGCGAGGCGGCCTGATGGGCGAACCAGTTGTCGATCACGAGATGGTCGCCCTTCCAACGCTCGTAGAAGCGGTCGAAGGCCGCGGCCCGCGCCGGCCCCTGCACTTCGGCGAGCATCGCCAGCGCGTTCACCTCGTCGGTCGCGTTGCGCGCAGCCGCGAAATGCGCGGCCAGGCGAGAAATGTCCTGCGGCCGTCCGCTGCTCGCCAGATAGCCGAGCGCCGCGAGCCGCAGCGCCCGCCGCCCTGCAGCAGCCGGTGCCGGCGAATAGGACTCAACCGCCTCGCGCTGTCGGTAGATCGCCTCCAGCGGCTCATAAAGAGCCACGGCAATCGCCCGCCGCAGTCGCTTGCGCGCCCTGTGGATGGCCAGCGGATCGACGTCCCGACCGATCACCCGCGCGATATCGTTCTCGCTCGGCAACTGCAGGATTTGTGCGCGGTAGGAGGGCTCGAGGCTGTCGTCGCGTAGACTGACCCCGAGCGCGGCAATGAACGGGGTCGCCTTGCGCACGCGCCGGCCGGCACGGATATCGGCGACGGCTGCGACCAGCACGCGCATGGCGTACTCCTGCGCCGCATGCCAGCGGTTGTAGAGGTCGCTGTCGTTGGCCATCAGGAAGCGCAGATGTTCGCTCGACAAGTCGAGCGTCAGGTTGACGGGCGCGGAGAAGCTGCGCAGCAGAGAGGGCACCGGTTCCGCATCGATATCGCGCAGACGGAAGGTCTCGCTGCGCTTGGTGACCTCGAGCAGGCCACGCTCCAAGGGTCGGCCGTCCGCGAGCGCCAGCGGAAGGTCACGGCCGTCGGTGCCGAGCAGACCAATGCGCACGGGGATATGCAACGGCTTGCTGCGCGCCCCCGGCGGCAGATCCGGCAGGCGCTGGGTGAGGGTCAGCGTTGCGGTCCTGCTGCGCCCATCGTAGCTCAGCTTGCAGGCGAGCTCCGGGGTACCCACCTGCGCGTACCACTCCTGGAACTGCGCAAGATCCCTGCCGCTGCTGTCCGCGAAGCAGGCCAGGAAATCTTCCACCGTCGCCGCATGCCCGTCGTGGCGCTCAAAGTAGAGATCCAATCCCCTGCGGAAGCCCTCGCGGCCGAGCAGCGTCTCGAGCATGCGCACCAGCTCGGCGCCCTTCTCGTACACCGTGGCGGTATAGAAGTTGTTGATCTCGATGTAGCGGTCGGGGCGCACGGGATGGCGCAGCGGTCCGGCATCCTCGGGAAACTGCCGCGCCTTCAAATTGCGCACATCGCGAATACGCTGCACCGGCGCGGAGCGCATGGCAGCGCAGAACTCCTGGTCGCGGTACACGGTCAAGCCTTCCTTCAGGCACAGCTGGAACCAGTCGCGGCAGGTGACGCGATTGCCCGTCCAGTTGTGAAAGTACTCGTGGGCGATGACCCGCTCGATGTCGGCGAAGTTCTGATCGGTCGCGGTCTCGGGGGATGCCAGCACCAGGGCATCGTTGAAGATGTTGAGACCCTTGTTCTCCATCGCCCCCATGTTGAAGTCGGACACGGCGACAATGTTGAACACGTCCAAATCGTATTCGCGCCCGAAACGCTCTTCGTCCCAGCGCATGGCGCGCTTGAGCGCATCCATTGCCCACGCGCAGCGGCTCTCCTTGCCGGGCTCGACATAGATTGCCAGGTCGACCTTCCTACCCGACGCAGTCGTGAACGTTGAGGTGTACGCACCGAGGTTGCCGCCGACCAGCGCAAAGAGATAGCTCGGCTTGGGGTGCGGATCGCGCCAGACGGCGTAATGGCGCTTGCCGCCGTCGAGGGTGCCGCGTTCAATCGGATCGCCGTTCGACAGCAGCACCGGCGTTGCGGCGCGGTCCGCGGTGATGCGCGTGGTATAGCGCGCCAGCACGTCGGGCCGATCGAGGAAATAGGTGATGCGGCGAAAGCCCTGGGCTTCGCATTGCGTACAGTAGATGCCGCGCGAGCGGTAAAGGCCGGTCAGCGCCGCGTTCGCATCGGGATTGCAGTAGGTGATCGTTTCCAGGGTGAAGTTGCCCTCCGGGGGCGCCGGCAGCAGGAGCTCGGTCGCGCTCAGCTCGAAGGCGCCCTTGTCGAGCTCGCGCCCGTCAAGGCGTAGCGCCTCGAGCTCGAGCATCTCCCCGTCGAGCCGCAGCGGGCCCGCCTTGCCTTTGCAAGCCGGATTGGGCCGAAGGCTCAGGCGCGAGCGCACGCGCGTGTGCACGGCATCGAGCGCCACGTCCAAGCTCACGCTGTCGATCAGGTAGTGCGGCGGGCGGTAGTCCTCGAGCAGAATCGGCCGCGGTGTCTCGGTGCGCATGGGTCTCTGATGCTCCTGGCTCGGAACGCTCACTCGCTGGAGGCTCCTTCGATCATCCCCGCCGGCCGCGGTACCGCGCTCGGCCCCGTTCGCCACCCCTGTGCGCCGCAACCAACGCGTCTCCTGGCGGGATATGGTGACGGGTACCGGTGCTGATTCTGGCCGCGGCTCCCTGGCCGCGCGCCGCTCACCGTGGCGATCGCTGCGGCCCCCGGCTTTGCTCCTTCATAGAACAATGCAACGGCGGCGCAAGCAGTGGCGCCAAGCTCAGCTTGCGCTGCAGTAGGGGCCTGGCCCAACCTATCTCCGCGCACCCAGGCGCGCGCGGCCCTTGATCGAGCGGTTTCCTCTCACCTATCATGTACACAATGGCGCGGAGGATCGGCCTTCCGCGCCGGGTACTGCGTTGAGGACTTGGGCGCATGAGCGAGCAGCAAAAGCACTTCCCCGAGTTCTACGTCACCGCGCCGCAGCCCTGTCCCTATCTCGCCGGCCGCCTCGAGCGTAAACTCTTTACGCATCTCACTCACGATAAGCCGTTGGCGCTCGTCGACAATCTGCTCAAGGGCGGATTCCGCCGCAGCCAGAATATCGCCTACATGCCCTATTGCGAGGGCTGCCAAGCATGCATCTCCGTGCGTGTTCTGGTCGACGAGTTCAAGCCGAGCCGCTCGCTGCGCCGCGTGCTCGATGCCAACGGCGATCTGACGGTGCGCCGGCTGCAGTCGCTCCCGACCGCCGAGCAGTACGCCTTGTTTCGCGCCTACATCGATGCACGCCACTCCGACGGCGGCATGGCGGACATGACGGTGCTCGACTATGCGATGATGGTGGAGGACAGCATCATCGACACCTTCATCAGCGAATACCGGCTTGAATCCGGCGGCGAGGCGGGTAATCAGCGCCCACTGTTGGCAACGGCGCTCTGCGATCGGCTCTCGGACGGGGTATCGATGGTGTACAGCTTCTATGATCCGGGAGCACCCCGGCGCGGGCTTGGCACCTACATGATCCTCGATCATGTCGATTACGTGCGGCGCTTGGGGCTGCCCTACCTCTACCTTGGTTATTGGATCCAGGGCTCGCCCAAAATGAGCTACAAGCGCCGCTTCCAGCCCCAGGAGCAGCTTACCGGCAACGGCTGGGTGCGCACCTGAGCGTCGGGCAGCGGCGCGTGCAGCGTCCGCCCGGCCGCGCGAGGGCCTGCCGCCGAGCTGCCGCATTCGCAGGATCAAGCTCGCGCACTGCCATGGGAGCACTCACGATTGCTTGCAGTATCGGGCATATCCTGTCTCAGTGCATACGCGCCGACGTTCGCCAGCGCCGGCGCGGCGCGCGTCGACGCCTTGCCGCTACACCCTGCGCCCGCGGCGGGCGCCGCTAGAGCCGGCGTACGCAACTGACGAAGTACTTCGACATAGCACGCGCAGCGCGGGCGGCCGGCGTCAGCACGCGCGGCAGCATTGCTACCCCGACCCTGGGGCTCCTCCTGTTCGCCTGGCTTGCGGCCTCGGCATGGCTGCGTCCGCTCGCGCTACCCGACGAGGGGCGCTATGTCGGGGTCGCCTACGAGATGCTGCGTTCGGGAAACTGGCTGGTGCCGACCCTGGATTCGCTGCCTTACTTCCACAAGCCGCCGCTATTCTACTGGCTGACCGCCGGGTCGCTGGCGATCTTCGGCAACAACGAGTTCGCCGCACGGCTGCCATCGTTGCTGGCGGCGACCGGCAGCGCCTTGGCACTGTATGTCTTCATGCGCCGCTGGACCGGCACGGCACGCGCAAGCCTGGCGCTACTGATCCTCGCCACCACCCCGTTCTTCTTCGGTGGCGCGCAGTTCGCCAACCTCGACATGCTGGTTGCGGCGCTGATCGGCTGCACGGTGCTGGCGGCAGCCGATGCGGTACTCGCCGCCAAAGAGGATCGCCCCCGCCGCCCGATGCTCGTGGCAGCGTACGCCTGCGCCGGCTTCGCCGTGCTTGCCAAGGGGCTGATCGGCGTGGTCATCCCCGCCCTCGTGATCGGCGCGTGGCTGATCGGCATCGGGCGCGCGCGCATGGTGCTGCGCCTCTTCTCGGTAGAGGGTGCAGCGCTGTTTGCGCTGATCGTTGTTCCCTGGTTCGCGTTCAGCGCGCTTCGCTATCCGGCGTTCCTGCAGTACTTCTTCATTCACCACCACCTCGAGCGCTATGTGAGCGGCGATTTCAACGGCCAGCAGCCGTTCTGGTTCTACCTCCCGGTGCTCGCCGGCCTCACCCTCCCCTGGTTCGTGTTCCTGCCGCGCGCGCTGCGGCAACGCACGCACGCGCGCACGCTCGAGGACGCGGTCGACCACAGCGTAGATCTGCTGATGTGGAGCTGGCTGGTTGCCAGCGTGGTCTTCTTCTCGATCCCGCGGTCGAAGCTGCTCGGCTACATTCTGGTCGCGGTTCCTCCGATCGCGGCGCTCTGCGCGAAGGGACTTGTGCAGTATGCCGGGACGGGGGAGGGCTTGCGCCGCTGCACGGCGCGCTTTGTTGCCTGTGCCGTGGCCGTGTGCGCCGTTCTGCTGGCGGGAACGACCGTCTACGAGCGCAACAACGTGCGTCGGCTGCTGACCGAGGTCAGGCCGCTCATTGCCGCCGGCGATACGATCATTGCGCTGCATACCTACCCGTTCAGCCTGCCCTTCTACCTGCGGCTGCGGCAGCCGGTCGCCGTCGTCGAGAACTGGGATCGCGTGCAGCTGCAGGGCAAGGACACCTGGCGCAAGGAGTTGTCGGACGCCGGGGCCTTTGCCGATACCGCAAACGCGCGCGCGATCCTGCTGACCCCGGCCGAGTTCACGCGGCGCATGGCCTGCGCGCAGGATCACGCGCTTTTCATCATCGCCGAAGAGCAGGTCGTCGCCGACTACCCCGAAGTGGCCCGTCTACCGCGCGTGGCGAGCCTTGGTCGCT
>JBPYEF010000523.1:0-4535 GCA_051985875.1 Hyphomicrobiaceae bacterium | reverse complement strand
GCTACGGGCGCTACCTGGCGTTCAACGACCTGATCACCATGGAGCGTGGCATGCGCTCGGAAACCGACAAGGGGACCGCGCTCTCATCGCTGTGGCGCAATCGCGACGCCGTGACAAGCTTCAGGGGCGGCAAATGCCGCACGTGCGGCACGCTGCAGATTCCGCGAAGCGACATCTGCGTCAATCCGAACTGCAACGCGATCGGCACTCAGGAGCCTTATCCGTTCGCCGACATGGGAGGTCGCATCAAGTCCTATACCGCCGACCGCTTGACCTATTCGCCGGATCCCCCTGCATGTTACGGGATGATCGAATTCACCGAAGGTGGGCGCATCATGCTCGACTTCACGGACATCGACGCGGAGTCGCTCAGCGTCGGTCAGTCCGTGCAGATGATGTTCCGCATCAAGGATATCGACGCCGCGCGGGGGTTCCGGCGCTACTACTGGAAGGCCGCGCCGGCAACCGCATCGACCCGCAACAGTTAGGAAGGAGACACGTGCGATGGCCAAAGGCATCAGGGACAAGGTCGTCATTCTCGGCATGGGATGCTCCAAGTTTGGCGAGCGCTGGGACCGCGAAGCGGACAATCTGATGGTGGAGGCCTACACCGAGGCCGTGGCTGATGCCGGCATCGACACCAAGCAGATCGATGCGGCGTGGCTCGCCACTGCCATCGAGGAGCAGCACGTCGGCAAGTCGGCGACGCCGCTCGCCGCGGCGCTGCGGCTGCCGTTCATTCCCGTAACCCGCGTGGAGAACTATTGCGCCAGCGGCACCGAGGCGTTTCGCGGGGCGGTCTACGCCGTTGCCTCGGGCGCTGCCGACATTGCGCTTGCGATGGGCGTCGAGAAGCTCAAGGACACCGGCTACGGCGGGCTGCCGCAGCGCGGCCGTGGCCCGCTCAACGACATGACCAACCCCAATGCGTCTGCCCCGGGCAGCTTTGCGCAGCTTGCCGCCGCCTACCGCGCCAAGCACAAGGTCGAGCCCAAGGAGCTGAAACGGGCGATGGCGCACATCTCCGTCAAAAGTCACGCCAACGGAGCACGCAACCCCAAGGCACATCTGCGCAACCCGATCACCATCGAGACCGTGCTCAATGCCCCGACGGTGGCCGAGCCGCTCGGGCTCTACGACTGCTGCGGCGTTAGCGACGGTGCCGCGTGCGCGATCGTCACCACCCCCGATGTCGCCAAGGGCCTCGGCAAGAAGGATGTCGTCGCCGTCAAGGCGCTGCAGGTTGCGGTCTCCAATGGCCTCGAGGCGCAGCACAACTCCTGGGACGGCAGCTACTTCGCCACGACCCGCATTGCCTCTCAGCGCGCCTATCAGGAGGCTGGCATCGACAAGCCGCGCCAGCAGCTCAGCCTGTTTGAAGTGCACGACTGCTTTTCGGTGACCGAGCTCGTCACCATGGAGGATTTGCACATCTCGCCCGAAGGCGGTGCGATCCGGGACGTGCTCGATGGCTTCTTCGATGCGGACGGCCAGCTGCCCTGCCAGATCGACGGCGGCCTCAAATGTTTCGGCCATCCGATCGGCGCCTCGGGCCTGCGCATGATCTACGAGATGTACCTACAGATGCACGGCCGCGCCGGGCCTCGCCAGCGGCAGCAGGAGCCGGTGTTCGCGCTCACCCACAACCTCGGTGGCTTTCCGCAGCGCAATGTCTGCGCCATCGCGATTGTCGGTAAGTACGGCGCCTGATCCCGGTAGACGGCGCGGCGCATGCCCGGCGCCCACCCGCTGTCCGGACCTCGAGTGGCGGTGAAGAGAGAGCAGGAGAGACTTGTGCCCAAGTGCGTCGCAGGCAAGGTCGTCGTGATCACCGGAGCGGGGCGCGGCATCGGCCGGGAGATTGCGTTGCTCGCGGCGCAGGAAGGAGCCAAGGTCGTGGTCAACGACCTCGGCGGCTCCGCGGAGGGAGAAGGGGCCGATCCCGGCGTTGCCGATCGGGTCGTCAGCGAAATCAAGCAGGCGGGCGGCGTGGCTGTGGCCAACGGCGACAGCGTCGCCGACCCGCAAGGCGCCGAGCGCATCATCGCGGCGGCGATCGACAACTTCGGCCGCGTCGATTGCGTGATCAACAATGCCGGCATCCTCCGCGACCGCATTTTCCACCGCATGAGTGCGGTCGACTGGGATAGCGTCATCAAGGTGCACCTCTACGGCGCATTCTACGTCTCCAAGGCCGCGGCACCCTACTTCCGGGAGCAGGAACAGGGATCGTTCGTGCATTTCACGTCGACCTCGGGGCTGATCGGCAATTTCGGGCAAGCCAACTACGCCGCGGCCAAGCTCGGCATCGTCGGCCTGTCGAAATCGATTGCGCTCGACATGGCACGCTACAAGGTGCGCTCCAACTGCGTGTCGCCGTTCGCCTGGTCGCGGCTGATCGGCACCATTCCAACGGACACGCCCGAACAGAGGGAGCGCGTGGAGCGCGTCAAGAATACGATGACGGCCTCCAAGATCGCTCCGATCTGCGTGTTTCTCGCCAGCGATGCTTCGCGCGACGTCAGCGGGCAGATCTTTGCCGTACGCAAGGATGAGATCTTCCTGATGGGTCAGTCGCGGCCGCTGCGCGTCGCCCACAGGGACGGAGGGTGGACCGTAGAGGCGATCACCGAGACGCTGCTGCCGGCGTTTCGATCCGCTTTCTATCCCCTCGATCGCTCCCAGGACGTGTTCAACTGGGAGCCACTGTAGGTGCCGCCGAACGGCACGCAGGCTTGCGCCACAGCGTGTGGCTCAGCGACGAGGAGCAAAGATGATCGGTCGCGTTTTTCGGATGCTGGTTGGCCTTGCCTGTGCCTTCCTGGCGAGCGGTGCAGCCATGGTGCTCTTCGTCTACAGCCCTCTCGAGCTGCTTCAGGGCGGCGGCGACAAGGCGACGGAGGCGGGCCTGCTCGCACTGGCCGCGGCGACGCATGGCGCGGTGTTCGCCGCCCCATTCGCGCTGCTCGCCGCGGGGATGGGCGAGTGGCGGGGCGTGCGCGGCGTCAGCTACTACGCGCTCGCTGCCCTGGGCATTGCCGCGCTCGGCTTTCTCGCCGAGTACGCAACGGAGGCAGTTGACGAGGCATCGATCGCCAACGCCTACGCAGCGGCGGCGTTTCTGGTAAGCGGGCTGGTCGCGGGCTTCGCCTACTGGCTGGTGGCGGGCCGTCGCGCCGCCATGGCCGTCGACAGCCAAGGAAAGGTCACGCCGCCGAACCACCCCGCCGCGAGCCAACCGGCGGGTACAGCCGAATCGCGCGCCTCGGGTTGAGTCGCCCGCGCGGCATCAACACCACAACGCGCGGCCGGCAACGCTCCATTCTACCGGCGCCGTCACTTCGTGCCGGGCGTCGTCTGTTTCGGAGCGGCCGTCTTGCCCTTCGGCTTTGTGCGGCAGTAGGGCTTCTGTTTGCCGCTCTTCGGCGCGATCCATTGGCATGCCGTGTTCGCCCCGCAGGCGGTTTGATCGAGCCCCTTGCACGCCGATGCCGTCGCCTTGGCGGCGGGCGCCTTCGTCGTCTTGCTCTCTTGCGCTTGAGCCGCGCATGCCGACAACACCACGCCGGCAACCGCCGCCGCTGCGTACAGTGATCGCCAGTTGTGCATGTTCACTTCCCCCGCTTGTTACCCACAGCGCTAGGCCCAGGCGCTAGCACCGCGCGCATCCCCCGTGACCAAACCGAGGTCGCCTCCATGGTCCCGGCGACCGTCCTGGGGACGGTCCCGCAGACGGGTCCTCGGGCCGGTCCTGAGCTTTCGTCGCACCGCAAAGGGGTGCTGCGCCACCTCGAGGCTTCGCAGCACCTACCGGGCACGCCTGCTATTTTCCCTTCGGCTTTGTGCGGCAGTAGGCCTTGGCCTTCACCTTGCCTTTCGCGTCCTTGCTCTCGGCGACCCAGCTGCAGTCGGCGCGCTCCTCGCAACCTGCCTGGGCCTTCACGGTCTTACAGGCCGGTGGCTTCTTGGCGGCGGTGGTGGCCTTTGGCGCCGGGCTGGTCTGCGGCGTCTGCGCAACGGCCCCGAATCCAAGCAGAACGAGCGCCAGCGCCGCCCCGGAAAGGCCAAGGCCCCTCGTGCATGTCGTGCTCACAGCATTCATCTCCATGGTTGATGCCGCCGATGATCATCGCCGCCAACGGATGAATGCGGTATGAATGCACCCGCTCACAGCTGCACCGTGTCGGGGCCGCCCCCTGGTGCGGCACGCGGTGGGGATCGCGGCCGAGCGCACCCGTTATCGCCCCGCCATGCGTTGCCGGGTGGCGGCGGGCTGCAGCAGATTGCCGCAAGCGAAACAGGCCTCTGCCACAGCACCCGGCGCCGTGCGGCGCCGCCGCCCGCAACCGGCTTCCCTGGCAGCGCCTCGTGGCCGCGCACTTTGGCGGTGCACTGTGGCGGTACACTGTGGCAGTGGCGCACGGAGGGCACCCTTGACGCGGAACCGCCCGATGTGGAAAAGGGCGCGAAGGGAAATTGCCCGCTGCCCACGTGCCGAACTCGCCTATAGTGCGGCGCAACAATCGAAGCGAAGG
>JBPYEF010000522.1:0-2835 GCA_051985875.1 Hyphomicrobiaceae bacterium | reverse complement strand
TCACCTTCGCCCCGTTCCTACTGATCGCCAGGGGAGCCAGCGTCGCGAGCATCGGCTTCGCGCTCGGGCTGATCTTCGTCGGCGGAGCCGCGGGCAAGCTGGTTTGCGGTTTGATTGCCGAACGCGTCGGCATCCTGCGCACGGTCATTCTGACAGAGCTCGCGACCGGTGCCCTGATCGCGGCGATCGTGGCGTCGCCGCCTCCGCTGACAACGGTGCTGCTGATCCCACTCGGCATCGCCCTTAACGGCACGTCCTCCGTTCTTTATGGCACGGTTGCGGAGTTCGTACGCGAGGATCGCCAGAGCCGATGCTTCGGCCTGTTCTACTCGCTCGGTAGCGCCGCAGGTGCGCTTGCGCCGCTCCTTTTCGGGGTCGTCAGCGATTCACTCGGCGTCGCCCCGGCGCTCCTGCTCGTTGCCCTGCTGGCGCTGCTCACGCTCCCTCTGGCCTTTGCCCTGCATCCCCACCTGCGGCCCGATTACTCCGGCTCGCGCGCGTAGCTTCGCATCACCGTCGTAAAGCCAGGTTATGCGCGCCGATCGGCGGGGTGTGCCCGTTGGCGCGGCCGATTGCGCGCAAGGCATCGACGGTCTCCTGCGGCAAGACAACGGCGCGGCGGGTCACCTTGTCCATCAATGCGACAATCGATTGGGCAACCGCGGCGCACGCCTGCTCGATGAACAAGGCCTGTGCCAAGGTCACGGAGGCGCGCCCTATCGCATCGATGCGCGTGCCGATGGTCACCACCCCCGGCCAATGCATCTCCGCCCTGAATTCCAGGGTGAGCTTGGCGATGACAAACTGGGTGTTGCGGGGTATCGGCACGCGCTCTGCATCGCAGAGCAGTTCCATGCGCGCGTTCTGGCAGCAGGCGGCGAACACGGTGTTGGTGATGTGGCCGTTGCGGTCGGTATCGGCAAAGCGCAGCTTTTCGGAGGTGCGCAGCGGAAAATCGCCGAGCGCCGGCGCGAAGGCGAAACGCCTCTTGTGGTCATTGTCGCTGCCTTGCATCGTGAGCCTCCCAAATGCGCCGGCGGTGCTGTGCTGGAGCTAATAGGGAAAGTGAGGGCGACGACGCGCCCGCATCGGCGCGCGCAGCGGACGGCGCGAAGCCGGTACCTGCTCGGGCGGCGGTCGCGCCGTGCCTCACCGCGGAAGCGGGGGACACGGGGATAGCTACAGGCGTGGGAGGCACGTCCAATATGTGAACGGCGACGGCCGGGCGGCTGAGGGCGATCAGGAGCGCCGCCGCCAGCGTGATGCTCAACAGCCCCCCAGCGGACGCGGCAAGCGGCCAACCGGCGATGGGCGTACGCGGGCGCCGCGCGTAGTACAGCGGCGCGATCCGCAAGGAAGCGCGATAGGCTACGCGGCCGCGGTGTCCGAACTTTCCCGGCCGCACCGCAGGCAGGCGCCGCGGTACAGCGAACCAGGCGAACGCCGCAATCTGCAGAAGCAGGCCCGCGGCCATCGCGGCGCGATGGGCTTGAGGTGGATAGCCCTCGCGCACGTGCGGCCACAGGGCAATGCCGCATCCGGTCGCCGACTGGAGCAGGAAGGCTGCCCCGATATGCAGAAGATTGAGCGCGGCACTGGCGCGGGCGGACATCGCCCGCGGGAAATACCCGGTGACAATCGAAAAACTGAGCACGGTCGCCGCACCCGCGGCGGCAATCAACGCCCAGGGCAGATGCGCTGGCATCGGCAATCCCAGCAACAGGGATGCCTGCGCCACCATGGAGAGGCCGAGCGTGGCAGCGAGCATGGCCTCCGTGGAGACGCCGCGCCGGCGCAGGCGGTCCGCGGCAAGGCCGAGCAGCAGCGCGCTTACGGCGACGATGAGCGCCATCACCGACAAGTGCGCGACGATTGCCCGGTGATCGAGCCCCGCGACGTCGCGCAACCAGGGCGCGGCCCAGAGGCCCTGCAAGGACCAGGACGTGCCGATCGCGACGCTCGACAGCGGTGCGATGCGCCAGAAGCGCCGATCACGGAGGATGGCGCGGAAACTCAGCTGCGCAGCCTGCGCAGCGCGGGCCTCACGGCGCGCGTTCGGCACGGCGATGAGGATGAACAGCGCACTTGCCGCCGATAGCGCCGCGAGCACGGCGAACAGGCCGCGCCAGCCGATTCCCTGCACGATGACCTCCGCGGGGGCGGTCGCGGTGACCGCACCGAGCGCGCCGAGCATGACGAGCGCGCCATTGGCGATGGCAAGGCGCTCGCGCGGAAACCACAGCACGATGGCTTTGAGCCCGGCCATCAGCGCGAGCGACACGCCGAGCCCGATCAGCGCCCGGCCGACGAGGAGCAGCATGAGGGAGTTGGCGAGCGCGAAGACGAGCGCGCCGGCGCCGGCGAACAGCAGCAGGGCGCTGGCGATCAGGCGCGGGCCATAGGCATCGAGCAGCGCCCCGAGGGGCAGCTGTGCCGCCGCCGAGACCAGAAAGTAGACGGAGGTGACGAGACCGAGATCGGCCGCGCTCAGGGCGAGGTCGGCGGCCAGATTGCCGGCGATCAGCGCGTTGATCGTGCGAAACAGGTAGGAAAGGTAATAGCCGCAGGCGAAGGGAAGGAGGACGCAGACGGTCAGGCGCACGTTGCCCGCGCTCTCGCTGCTGGGCGCATCGCCCGGAGATGGTGGAGGGCCATCTGCTACAGGGCTAATGCCGCGGTAGCCCGCCATTGCCACGGTGCCATGCCGCGCCGCCGCTCCGGTTGGCGCGGGCCACAGCAGTGCGGCCGCGTAGGCGCGCGCAGCACGATGCGCACCGCGCTGCGTTGCGGGCGTCGCTAAAGGAGCGGTGACAACCTGACGAGGGCCGGCGGTCG
>JBPYEF010000521.1:0-4525 GCA_051985875.1 Hyphomicrobiaceae bacterium | reverse complement strand
GCGGGTGTGATCTTCTGCAACTACGACGGCGTCAACACGCGCGTGCAGCTTGCCGCCGCTGAAGCAGCCTTCCAGGCTCGTGCACGCCGCCGAGCAATGGACCAGGGAGCGACGCTGATCGCACCGGAAACGGTTTGGTTCAGCTTCGACACGCGCATCGGCCGCGATGTGAGCATCGAGCCCAACGTCTTTCTTGGTCCGGGCGTCAGCATCGAGGACGGGGCGCAGATTCTCGCCCATTGCCATCTCGTCGGAGCGCGCGTGCGTGCAGGCGCCCGCGTCGGCCCCTTTGCGCGACTGCGTCCGGGCGCCGACATCGGCCCGGCGGTGCACGTCGGCAATTTCGTCGAGGTCAAGAACGCTACGCTTGAGCGTGCCGCCCGAGCAAATCACCTTTCCTACATCGGCGATGGGCGCGTTGGGGAAAAAGCCAACATCGGCGCGGGTGTGATCTTCTGCAACTACGACGGCGTCAACAAGCAATTCACCGACGTCGGCACGGGTGTCTTCGTTGGCTCGAATGCTTCGCTGGTTGCGCCCGTGAAGATCGGCGAGGGTGCCTACGTCGGCTCGGGCAGCGTCATCACCAGCGATGTGGCGCCCGGCGCGCTGGCGCTCGGCCGCGCCCGCCAGGAGCAGCGTCCGGGCTGGGCCGCGCGCTTCCGCGAGCGGATGGCCAGGCGGCCCAAGGGGGGTGGAAAGTGACGCATGCAACCCATTAACCGAGAAACGAGAAGCAACAGAGATTGAATTGCCGGCCTCGCGCGGCTCGGATTACCAAGCGCGGCGATCGGTCGGCTCGCTGCAGAGACGCGGAGAATGACAGCCGGCGGCGGTGCGTATGGGGTGGCGATAGGCAGGGTTAACGACGCTTGCAGGGTTTGTGCCTACGGTTTTGCGCTAACCAGTTTGCACTGACCGGTGTGCGCTGACAGGTTTGCGCTAACAAGCTTGCGCTAAGAGGTTTTCGATGTGCGGCATCGTTGGCATTCTCGGCGGTAAACCGGTCGCGGTCGACCTCGTCGATGCCTTGCGACGGCTCGAATACCGCGGCTATGATTCGGCGGGAGTTGCGACCGTCGAGAACGGCCATCTCGACCGCCGCCGTGCCGAAGGCAAGCTCAAGAACCTCGAACAACGCCTCGCGGAGCGCCCGCTGCAGGGACGCGCGGGCATCGGCCACACGCGCTGGGCGACGCACGGTAAGCCGGTCGAGCGCAACGCGCATCCGCATATGAACGGCCGCGTCGCCGTGGTGCACAACGGCATTATCGAGAACTTTCATGAGTTGCGCGATGAGCTGAGCGGCAAGGGGCACCGCTTTCAGACCGAAACCGACACGGAGACGGTGCTGCATCTCGTCAGCGACTATCTCGAGCAGGGGCACACGCCGCTCGCGGCGGCGCAGGCGGCGCTGTGCAGGCTGCGTGGGGCATTCGCCTTGGCAATGATTTTCGCCGGGGAGGACAACCTGATGATCGGCGCCCGCCAGGGTCCGCCGCTTGCGGTCGGCCACGGGCGCGGGGAGATGTACCTCGGTTCGGATGCGATCGCCCTGGCTCCCTTCACCGACACGATCACCTACCTCGAGGACGGCGAATTGGTGCACCTCAGTCGCGAGATGGCCGAGATCTACAAGTTCGACGGGCGCCGGGTGGAACGCCCGCCGACCACGTCGGTTGCAAGCTCGCTCTTGGTCGACAAGGGGAACTTTCGCCATTTCATGGCCAAGGAGATCCACGAGCAGCCAGAGGTCATCGCCCATACGCTCGCCAACTACATCGACTTTGCGGAAGCAAGCGTGCTGCTGCCCGAGCTTGGCATCGACCCGGCCGCCCTCACTCGCGTTTCGATTTCGGCGTGCGGCACGGCGTACTATGCCGGGCTGGTCGCCAAGTACTGGCTCGAGCGCTATGTGCGCATCCCCGTCGAGATCGACGTCGCCTCCGAGTTCCGCTACCGCGAACCGCCGTTGTCGGAGCACGGGCTTTCGCTCTGCATATCGCAGTCGGGCGAAACCGCCGACACGCTTGCCACGCTGCGCTACTGCAAGGCGCAGGGGCAGCGCATCGCCTCGATCGTCAACGTACGCACCTCGACGATTGCCCGCGAGAGCGACGTCGTGCTGCCGACGCTCGCCGGACCGGAGATCGGTGTCGCCTCCACCAAGGCGTTCACCTGCCAGTTGGCGACGCTCGCCTGCCTGGCGATCGCTCTGGGTCGTGCGCGCGGTACGCTCACACGTCAGCAGGAAAAGGAGCTGACCAACGCGCTCGCGAGCGTACCGCGGCACATGTCGACACTGCTGCGCGAGGAGGCAAGCTACGAACGGCTAGCGCACGAGCTGAGCAAGGCGCGGGACGTGCTCTATCTCGGGCGCGGGGTGAGCTATGCGCTGGCACTCGAGGGGGCGCTAAAGCTGAAGGAGATCTCCTACATTCACGCCGAGGGCTATGCGGCGGGCGAACTGAAGCACGGACCGATCGCGCTGATCGACGAGAACGTGCCGGTGATCGTCGTTGCCCCGGCAGACGAGCTGTTCGAGAAGACCGTCTCCAACATGCAGGAAGTGGCGGCGCGCGGGGGCAGGATCATCCTGCTCTCCGATGCGGCCGCGGAGCGCGCCGGCTGCGCGCTGGAAGCGCATGTTCCCATTCCCAGCGTCGACGCTTTTGCCCAGCCGCTATTGTATGCGCTGCCCGTGCAGCTGCTCGCCTACCACACGGCGGTATTGATGGGCACCGACGTCGATCAGCCGCGCAACCTGGCAAAATCGGTTACTGTGGAATAAGCCCCAGCGTCCACCGCGCGGGTTTGCCTCGCCCTAGCGATGGGCATAATTTTGCCTATGCGGTGTGCTTTGCGTCGCGGGGAATGGCACGAGGCACGGGAATGGACGCCCATCAGGCTCGGGCGCGGAGGAACAACACTGCCGGCTGGTGCACGCTCGCTGCCGCCTGCGTAGCCCTCGTGCTCGCCGGCGTGATCGCGGCCGCACCTGCCACGGCGCAGGGGCGCAAGGCCGCATCCGCGGCCAATCCCGCGCCAGCGGCCAAGGAGGACGACGCGGAGGGTACGCAGGAGGGCCAGCAACCAAATTCGCAGAAACAAAAGCAGCCTTCGCCGGCCGAGGCAAAGGCTGCCATCGACGCGGCCGCCAAGCTGCTGGCGGCCGGCAGGGCCGAGCCGGCCGCGGACGCGCTGACGCGGACGCTGATGCTCGGCCGCCTGCCTCCGGCGATCATGGCCAAGGCGCTGCTCTACCGCGGCGTCGCATACCGCCAGCTGAAGAAGCCGGCGCAAGCGATCGCCGACCTGACGAGCGCGCTTTGGCTCAAGGGTGGTCTTGCCGACGCCGACCGCGCCGAGGCGCTCAGGCAGCGCGCCGCCGCTTACCGCGAGGCCGGTCTGAGCGACACAGGAGCGGCCGTGGCGGCCGCGCCCAATGCATCATCTGGCAGCGGGGCGGGCGGGTGGAATATCTTTGGCAGCCTGTTCGGCTCTTCATCGGAGACCCCGCCGCCACCCGCCCCGCCTCCGCCCGCCGCGCTGCCGGTCGCGGCAACGGTTGCCGTGCCGCCGAGCGCACCCGTCGCCGAGACGGCGCCCTCCCCAGCCCCCCAAGCGACGAGTGCGTGGGTCAGCAACACGCAGGTGCACGGCCGCGCGGG
Organism: Hyphomicrobiaceae bacterium; assembly: GCA_051985875.1. Classification (GTDB taxonomy): domain Bacteria; phylum Pseudomonadota; class Alphaproteobacteria; order Rhizobiales; family Hyphomicrobiaceae; genus AWTP1-13. Next base: position 854 of record JBPYEF010000521.1, on the reverse strand, counting down.
CGATGGCGGCGAGACGGCCTCGCCATCCCCCAACCCGGCCCCCAACCCGGCCCCCAACTCGGCCTCCAACCCGGCCCCCAAGCCGGCCCCCAAGCCGGAAGGCCGGTTCCGAATCCAGATCGGCATGGTGCGCACCCAAGACCAGGCGCAGGAAATAGCGATCAAGGTTAAGAGCCGCTATGGGCACGCGGTCGGGCAGCGCGAGCCCGAGATCGACGAGACGGTGGTCGGCAACATGGGCTCCTTCTACCGCGTGCGGGTCGGTCCGTTTGCCTCCCCGCAAGAGGGGCAGGCCGCGTGCAGCAAGCTCAAGGGCAGCGGATTCGACTGCCTCGTCGTCACGCAATAGTGCAGCGCGGCACCCCCCGGGAAAAATGCGTGCGGCGGTGAGCGAGCTTGCCTCGCGCCCAGCTTCGGTGACAATGAGGTGCGGCGAGTCTCGCCGGCGTCAATCGGAGTGGTCGCGCCCCCTGCGCCCGCGACTAAAGACCTGCGCCGTTCTCGTCCGCGGGCGTGCCGGTCGTGCAGCGGGCGGTGAACGGGCGGTGCCCGCGCGCATGCCGGTGCCGCACCCCGTCGCATCAGCGTCAGATCCGCTGCGCGTTGGCGGGTTGGGGCGAGATCGGGCCGCACTGCGGGCGGGCCAAGCCGCCGCATCGAAGCCAGGAAGCCGCGAGCCGTCGCACATGCAACATGAGCCAGGCGCATCGCACACCTCCGCTGTGGAGACACACAACTACCAGGCCGAGCTCGCCAAGCTCGCCCAGGACGAGACCGCCGAGGTCAAGGCCGGACTCGCCAAGCTCGCCCTGGATTCACATCCCGAGCCGCTGCACGCGGGCGCGCGCCTACGC
>JBPYEF010000520.1:0-4106 GCA_051985875.1 Hyphomicrobiaceae bacterium | reverse complement strand
AGTCATATTCATCATCATGGCCGTCGTGCTGATGTTGCGGCCGCAAGGGTTGTTCGGGATGCCCAAATAGGCGTTCGGCCATGTTCGGCACGAGAAGGATGAACATGTTTGCGGTTGCTGTGCTGATACTGGCTGCCTTGTGCGCGCCGGCGATCATCTATCCCGTGTTCCTGATGAACGTCCTGTGCTTTGCCCTGTTCGCTTCGGCATTCAACCTGCTGATCGGCTACGTCGGCCTGCTGTCCTTCGGGCACGCAATGTTCTTCGGCTTCGCGGCCTACGTGACGGGTTATGCGGTGAAGGATTGGGGCTGGGATCCACTCCTCGGAATCCTCGCTGGCGCAGCGGTTGCGGCGATGCTCGGCGTGGTGTCCGGTCTGATCGCCATTCGCCGCCAGGGCATCTATTTCGCGATGGTGACCCTGGCCTTGGCGCAGATGGTGTACTTCTTCTGCTTACAAGCGAAATTTACCGGTGGGGAAGACGGGATCCAGGCCATTCCGCGCCGACCGATCGCCGGTGTTCTCGATATCAGCAATGATACGGTTCTCTACTACGTGGTACTGCTGGTCTGCGTCGCCGGCTTCCTGATCATCTACCGCACCATTCATTCACCGTTCGGACAAGTATTGAAGGCAATTCGCGAGAACGAGCCGCGGGCGATATCGCTCGGTTATGCCGTGGACCGTTTCAAGCTGATCGCGTTCGTGCTTTCGGCGACGCTCGCCGGCCTTGCCGGTGGCACCAAGGCCATCGTCTTCCAACTCGCCTCGCTCACGGATGTGGACTGGCAGATGTCAGGTGAGGTGGTGCTGATGACCCTCGTCGGCGGCATGGGCACGGTGTTCGGGCCTATGGTGGGGGCCGCGATCATCGTCACCATGCAGAACTATCTCGCAGGTTTCGGCGAGTGGGTTCTGGTGATGCAAGGGACGATCTTCGTCATCACGGTGCTGCTGTTCCGACGCGGCATCGTCGGTGAAATTCTCGGATTGATCGCTCGCGGTCGCACCAACCCCACGCACGAACCTGCAGCAGGGGCGCCGGGCAGGCCGGAACCGGCGGAGTAGCAGGCAACGCTGCACGAAGGTTCGAAAAGGGAAGGGGCGCCGAAAGAGGTGCCGTTCTCGACCCGCGCCCGGGCCAAGTGAGACGCCGCGCCCGCGGGCAGCGGCTCCGGCGCCCACCCTAAAGGGTGCAGGCCTCGACCCCGGCCGGGTGCGCGGCCCTTGTAGTGCAGGCCAAGGTCGCCGCCGGACCGATTTTAACAGATTTTGGTTAACACGGTCGGTGTCACGTCAAGCGGCTCGCCCGCCCTCGGCGTCTCGAGCCGCGGGATCGGCCAAGCATACGCTTGTTGGTGCTGAAAGGCACAACGCGCACTTGGTTCGCGCGGCGTTTGCGAATTCGCGAGCGGAGGTCTCGGCGCGCGGGCTGCACGCTCAAGCTCCGGCTTGCGGGTACTTAACCTTTCGGCGCCCTCTCCCCCACCGGCGCTGTCGCTAGACGCGTTCGATCGCTCTGTCGAAGAGCGCCAGCACGCGCCTATGGCTCGAAAAGTCGTTGATGACCACCAGGCTGCGGAACCACCGCCCCCGGCAGATGAGCTTTTCTACGTCATCGGCAATGCGCTCTGCCTGATCGCGATCGTGCACCAGGTCGAGGGCGACCCTGCGGAGGGCGCCGACCGCACACCACTTCCGCGCCGACGCATCGTCCCAAGCGATGGCGTGGCCTTGCAGTGTCCGTGCGAACACGCCCTTGGTCCAAAAACTGCGGTCGGCGATCAAGCCTCGCGCGCCGATCAGGAGATGTTTTTGCAGAGTCGCCGCCACGGTCTGTTCCTCCAGAAAAAAGGGCCTAGCTACCCGCGATGGGCATTGCGCGGAACGAAGCGAGCCACGATCGGATGGTTACCGCCCGCGGCGCGGCCGGTCGCCACACCGCGTCGACGCCGCTCGATGGCAACCCACACGGCCTGCGCCGTCCGGTCGTCGGCAATGAGGAACCAGCGAAGCGGATCGATCTTGAATGTCCGCCAGGTCTGATAGTCCTCGCGTGCGATGGCCCCTGCCTTTACCAGCTCGTGCATTTCCAGCGTGAACAGCGTGCGCAGTCCCTGGCGAAAGTCGTCGAACTTCATCACGTTACGAGCCAAAACGGGTGTTCCGGTGCGAAAAACGCCGCTCGCGGGCATTGGTTCGATGCCGGGAGGCGGGAGGTCGCAAAAAAACGACGTGGCGGCGGGGGCACGAGGAGAGCACCCGACGCCAGCGGCTTGCTTCTGCCGGCCCCATGCGACTTACCCATGATTTGGCCCGCGGCTGACGGCTGCGGCGGCGCCGGACACGGGGGGCGGGCGACCTTAACGCCGCGATGGCGCGCCCCGGCTCCTTGCGTCATCTCCCGCGCGGCCCACGTGCATTGAGCTCTCACAGCCGACCATTAATCCCCCGCAGGGACAATGTCGCCGGGCGGAAAACCCTAGTTCTGCTGGTCGGGGATCCCCGCTGTTCACCATGGCTATCACGGTGTCCCGATGTTTGCTGAGGCCATCGTCCTCCCAAACGCGCCAGGGGAGCGGTGTCCCGCCGAGGCGTCCCGCGCACTGCATGCGAGGTGATCACAACGCGGATAATCCGATAGCGCTCCCCGCTCTGCACGCGCAGGGTCGCTTTGCCACTCGGACGCGCGCGCGATCGTTCCGGCCGGTGCGGATTACGGCAATTTAATCCCAAATTCATTTGACCTGTGCGGTGCCGGCCGTGCATGAGGCTGCCGCATCGCTGCACGGCTCAGTACCCGCGCAGCCACATCGAAGTTTGGGGGATATCCGACATTGCCGGTACGCGTTGCTCGAGTTCGCATAACTGCGACCGTTGCGGGTTGCATGTTGTCTCTAGGAGTGATCACGGCGCTCGGGGCTGCCGCCGAATCGCCACTTCCAGCGACCGTTGCCACGCCACCTGACGCACCCCTCGATCGGCTCGAGACTTTTCTCGACCGACTGATGCATGCAGAATCGGGGGGACGCGACGATGCCGCCAATCCACGCTCCACTGCGCTCGGACCCTTTCAGTTTATCAAGAGCACGTTTCTTGCCGTTGCCCGCGGCCATTTCGGCGAGGAAGTTGCCAGCCTCAGCGACGAACAGATTCTGGCGTTGCGGGAAAACCGGCCTTTTGCACGCCGCGCTGCCGCTGCCTACTCCCGCGACAACCTGTCCTATCTCGTTGGCCGTGGATTGCATCCCGGTCTCCGCGGCCTTCGGTTGGCTTTCCTGCTAGGCCCCGAGGCGGCTGCACAGCTCCTCGAGGCGCGCCCCGATGCGCCGCTTTCGACGGTGCTGACGGCAGCGGCAATTCGTGCCAATCCCTTCATGCTGGGGATGCGCGTGGCCGATCTGATTGCCAAGGCGGCGCGCGACGTCGGCGAGCAGGCGCAGCAGTTCGCCACCGTCGGGCCGCTTCGCGCGGTCACCTTGCACCATCGCGTCGCGCGCCGCTCGCGGTGTGTCCGTGCGGCATGTCACCACATGGCGAGTTTGCATTCGCTCCGGTCGCACTGGACTCGCACCATCTTGCACCGACCAGTGAAGATCGAACGGCAAAAAGCGTGAGCGCGCAACCGGCGATGCGAGCGATTGTGCCAGATACGGTGAGCTTTCAGGATTGCTTCCCTTGAGATTGCAACCGCTGCCCGAATGCAGGATTGTCGCGGCCGACAGGCAAAGCGTCGAGGGCGAGCCGCAGCCTGCCCCCGGCATCGTCGAGCAGCTTCCTGCCCGTTTCCGCATCGCAGCCGCTGAGCAGCAGAACTGCCAATTTGACGCTTCCATCTCCCTGCACGAGGGCGCGCCTAATTTGCTCGCGGGCGGCCCCCGTCAGGTAAAAGAGCATATCCTCCTTGCGCTTGGTCAATTTCTGGTTGGCCGCTTGCACCTCGACCATCAGCCCGCGGTAGACGCGCCCGAGCCGGATCATCAGCAGCGTAGAGAGCAGATTGAGGGCGATGCGCTGCGCCGTGCCTGCGTTCATGCGCGTCGATCCGGCGATCGGCTCGGCGCCGGTCTGCAGAAAGATCGCGTGCTCCGTCTCGCTCAGAAG
>JBPYEF010000519.1:0-4902 GCA_051985875.1 Hyphomicrobiaceae bacterium | reverse complement strand
GCCGGGAATGCGGGCCGCCGTCTACCCTAAGGATGCCTGGGAAAAGGTGCAGAACCACGAGAAGGTCGACGAAACCAAGCTCAAGACCATCTCGCTTGCCTATACCCTCTGCCACCCCGCCGGCTGCACGGCGGAGACAGAGGCAACCCCCGAGCTGCTCTCGGAATTGAAGTCGGGCGCGGGACTGGTCGTGCTTGCCATCAATGTCAATGGCCAAGCCATCGCTTTCCCGGTGCCGCTCGTCGGGTTCGAGCAGTCCTATAACGGCGCCCCGGTCGACACCAAGCAGTACAGTGAGGCGCGCAAAGCGCTGATGCAGCAAATTGCGGCGCACCAGCAGGAGCTCTACGAAGCGCAGAAGAAAAAGATGGAGGAGGAGAAAAAGGCCAAGGGCGGCACAACGCCACCTGCCAAGAAGTAGCACAACGCTTGGGTAATTAGCGCGCTCGCACGCCCCGTCTAATGCGGCTGCTGCAGGAATAGCGGGCGGTAGGTGCCATCGTCGGCGCGGTGGAACAGCTGGCCGACTTGAGGGTGGCGCAACGGTGCGTTGGAAGCGTCGGGCAGAAGGTTCTGCTCGGAAACGTAGGCAATGTACTCGGTGTGCTCGTTTTCGGCGAGCAGGTGGTAGAACGGTTGGTCCTTGCGCGGGCGTTGCTCCGCCGGTATGGACTGCCACCACTGCTCGGTGTTGTTGAACACGGGGTCGATGTCGAACACGATGCCCCGGAACGGATGCACGCGGTGGCGCACCACATCCCCCACGCAGTACTTCGCCTGCCGGATCACAGCCATCTTCTTCCCGTGAACGCGTGCGGGCCAAACGCGAGTCGATACCGTCGCCACACGGCCGGGGTCAATGCGTCAATAGGACTACTGTGGCAGTCGCAACACACGGCTCCGTCACAGGCGCAACAGAGGGGTGCCGCGCCGCGTTTTACAGGCCATAGAGGGCCTTGCGCTCCGGGTCGCGCGCGGCAACCAACCGCGCCAGGTCGAGGATGACCTTTGCCTGCTTCCAGGTGGCGTCATCCTGCATCTTGCCATCGATCATGGCTGCGCCCGAGCCGTCCGGCATGGCGGCGAGAATGCGTTTGGCAAAGTTGACTTCTTCGGGATCGAGGCTGAACACGCTCTTGGCGATTGCCACCTGGCGCGGGTGCAGCGTCCAGGCGCCAACGCACCCGTGCAGGAAGGCGTTGCGAAACTGAGCCGTGCAGGCCGCGGTGTCGGCAAAATCACCGAAGGGGCCGTAGAACGGCTTGATGCCGTGACTGGCGCAGGCATCGACCATGCGCGAGAGCGTGTAGTGCCAGAGGTCTTGCTGAAAGAAGGCGCGCGTTCCGCCCGCCTCGACCGCGTCGGCGAGCACCCCGTAACCGGGATGACCGCCCCCGACGCGCGTCGTCTTCATGCCGCGCGAGGCGGCAAGGTCTGCGGGGCCGAGGCTGATGCCGTGCATACGCGGGCTCGCTGCGGCAATCGCCTCGACGTTGGCAACTCCCTCAGCCGTCTCGAGGATGGCATGGATGAGGATCGGCCGAGGGAGGGATTGTTTTGCCTCGAGCTGGGCGAGCAGCTGGTCGAGGTAGTGAATGTCCCAGGGCCCCTCGACCTTTGGCAGCATGATGACGTCGAGCTTGGATCCAACGGCTGCAACGATCTCGATGATATCGTCGAGCGCCCAGGGAGAATTCAGGGCATTGATGCGCGTCCACAGCCCGGTCGTGCCAAACTCATGTGCGGCGGCCATGGCGATAAAGCCGCGACGGGCGGCGACCTTGGCCTCTGCTGGAATGGCATCCTCGAGGTTGCCGAGCACGACATCGACCTCGCGGATCAGGTCACCGACGCGGGCGCGGATTTTCTCGTTGTGGGGCGGCACGAAGTGAATCATGCGCTCCAGCCGGACGGGCAGCTGCCGCAGCGGTGCGGGAGCGCCGATGGCGAGCGGCGAGAAGTGCTTGGCGGGCGTGCGCTGACAGGCCATTGGCGGTCCTCGGGCTCAAAGCACCCCGATTTTAGGGACACTACCCTGCGCTGAGAAGCGGGCTAGCTCCAGCGACGATTGCTCCACATCCATTGTTCGGGGGCATCGCGTACCCAGGCTTCGAATTGCTCTTGCATCTTCGCCGTGATCCACTTGACATCAGCCGCCTGATTGGCGGTACGGGGAACCTTTAGTTCTCTGAGCTCGATGCGAAAGCGGCTCTGTCCGCCCTGGCGTAGGCAGCGTGCCATCCAGATGCGTGCCCCGACCCGACGCGCGATAATGGCGGGCATGACCACCGAGCGCGCCGGGCGACCGAAGAACGGCACTTCAAGCCCAGTGCGGTCGTGTAGATCACAGACGAGACCGAGGCGTCCACCCTGGCGCACGAAGTCCATGATCAGCCGCGCCGTGGTCTGCCCCTCCTCGCGGTTGCGCCCCTTCCCCAGCAGTCCGCCGGGGTAGAGCTGGCTACGCAGCCGGCGCAGGTAGCGGTCGACATAGGGGTTCTTCACGCTGCGGTAGACGGCGGCGGGATTGTTGCCGGCAAGCGTGAAGGGCCAGGCGGCGAGCTCCCAGTTGCCCATGTGCAGAGTGACGCCGACGGCGGCGCCGAGCTTATTGCGATAGCGAGCGAACATCGCCGCGTCGTTGATGACGATGCGGCCCGGATCGCCGGTGATGCGATCGAGCTGCATGGTCTCCGCCATCACCCGACCGAGGTTCTCCCACATGGCGAGCGCGATTTGTGCGCGCTCGTCCGGCGTCTTCTCTGGAAAGGCGATGGCGAGGTTTTCGAGCGCGCGGTGGTGGCGGCGATCGTAAGGAGCAATCATCCGCCAGGCCTTGCCGGAGACCTTGACCCCGACGTCGATTGGGGCGGCGCGCACCAACGCCACCATCAGCCGCAGCCCCAGATATTCAAGGCGGTAGCGCAGGTCCTTGAGAGATGGCATGCCCATTTCTTCTTGCCGCCAGGCGCCTCGCGGTAAGCGCCTCTTGCCGGCCGCATGTGCCCGCCGCGCGCGAACTGGTCAAGAGCCTATGACGTTGCTTTTTCCGCTGCCCAATGTCGCGCTCTGGATCTGCATCAGGCGCGGCAGCGGGCCAGGGCTGTGCAAGCCGCCGGCGATGGCCAACCGACGCAGCGCGGGGAAGTTGGCAAGAAGATGCAAGCCAAGCCCGCGTGCGGCAGCAAGGGGCAGGACATCGGTCAGCAGAGAGCGGTTCAGGAGATCGACGACGAGCGTGCGGCTTTCGACATCCCCGCGGCGCTTCTCCTCGTAGGCAACGAGCGTTGGCGGCGCGCCGACGTCCACACCGGATGCCCGCGCATCGAGCACGCAATCGGCCAGATGCGCGGCATCGCGCAGCGACAGATTGAGCCCCTGCGCGCCGATCGGCGGAATGACATGGGCCGCCTCGCCGACAAGCGCTACGCGCGCACACCCCATGCGCTCGGCGCGCAAGCCACGCAAGGGAAAGATGGCGCGCGGTCCGGTCGCGCTTAACGAGCCGAGGAGCCCCTGGAGGCGAAAGCCGAGCTCACCGCAAAAGGCGTCGTCGGGCAGATGAGCGAGGCGCTGAGCCTCGCCCGGTTCCTCTACCCACACAAAACTTGAGCGATTGTTCCCGAACGGCACGATTGTCAGCGGCCCGCTGCGCCGGTGCAATTCCGTGGTAATTCCGTCCTGAGGGCGACTGTGAACGATCGTGCCGGCGATCGCCGCCTGCGGGTAAGCCCAGGTGCGCTTGCCGATCCCCGCTCCCTCACGCGCAACCGAGTTCGCCCCATCGGCACCGACGACCAAGCGCGCCAGCAGTGTGCCGCCCTCGGCGAGGGCGACGCGCGCTCCGCTCTGCTGCGAGGAGACGGCGGTCACCCGCGTCGTTGGCTGCCAGCGGATGCGCGGATTGCGCCCTACGGCCTTAACGAGAGCCCTGCTCAGTGCAGGCAAGGCAACATTGACCCCGAAGCGCCGCAAATCGACGTCGGAGGCCTTGAACAGCACCTCTGGCGCTCGCAGCAGTCCCTTCCGGTCATCGACGATGCGAATGCCGAGCAGGGGTGCGCTTTCTTTGGCACAACCCTCCCAGGCACCGAGGTTCTCAAGGAACGTGATGCTGTTTAGAAGCAGTGCGGCCGTGCGCGTATCGTCGTGCGCGGAACTGGCCGCCTCGGTCGGAGTTGGGGCGGCGATAACCACGTCGGCGCCGTCGGCGGCCAGGGCGAGGGCCACGGCGAGCCCCGCGGGACCCGCGCCGATAACCACGATGTCGGCGCATGCGCGACTCATCGACGATACTTTAAGGCAAAAGTTCGGCCCTTGTCCCCATCCCCCGGCGGCGTGTGAATGGTGCGGTCGAAGCCGTGGCCACCCGCCTTGCGAGCAGCAGGCTTTTTTTGCAGATCCGGGCCGTTGGCACGACCATGCGGCGAGGGTACGCAAAAGAATGTGCTTGAGCACAACGAATCATTGACGCAATTCGCAGCTAGGCAGGGAAGTGGCCATTTTGTGTCTGCGACTCGATTCGCTTCGTGGTGATTCTGCCACATGCCAGGCTGAAAGCTGTGCAGTCCTCGCTTTGCTTGTTTACGCTTCGGTAAGGAGTGCGTTAAGCCTTGATCGGACACGGACAGGTGGGCCCTAGACGGCGATCGCACCCCATCAGCCCCCCCGTCCGTGGGGAGACGGTAAATTCGATCGCGCGATTGAGTTCCGGTAGTTTAGTCCAACGGAGACGTCAGTATGATCGGGGGACTTGTCAACTCAACCAGTCGAGTGGCGCTTGTTGTAGCCGCGGCCGGTTTGTTTGTGGGTGGCGTGGCAATGCCGTCTGCCAAGGCAGCGGATCTTGGTGGTGACTGCTGCGCCGACCTGGAAGAGCGCGTTGCCGAGCTCGAGGCGACC
>JBPYEF010000518.1:0-5667 GCA_051985875.1 Hyphomicrobiaceae bacterium | reverse complement strand
ATGGGCGCGACCACCTACCACACCAAGCTCCTGTTCGGGGGCTATCTCGAGCGCCGCTTTTTGCATTACCGCTTCCGCGCCGACCTCGCCAACCGGCTGTTGCGCCCCTTGGCGCCGCTGTTCGACTTCGAGCGCAACGACCCGGAATTGCGAAAGCTCGATCCGGAGCCCAAGCGCCAGATGGAGCTGAGGCTGAGCCGGCTAGCGCGTGGGTGCGGACCGGTGTCGCGGCCGCCTTGCTAGGTTGGGGCGACGGCGGATCTGAGGAACATGGCCCGCGGCACCGGCGAGCTGCCCGATGGTACTCGCCAACGCTCTTCAGCGAAAATGCGCAATCGCCCACATGACGCCCAGGTCGGATGCTGCAACCGCCGACGATGATCGAGCGACCAAGCGCTTTTGCCCCGCCGCAGCAAGGATGACCAGCCCATTGGATCCCGCGCACGCATACGGCGGTAATGCGGTCGCCCGCGCCGCGTCGGCGGCAAACGCGCTGGTCGGCGCGGTTGGCCTACCCTCGGCTCCCCACCCTTCGGGCAACGTCTCGCGCACACGATGAGCCCGCTCGCCATACTGCTGCTAGCGCTTCTCCTGGTCAGCACGACGGCCGGCCAGCTGCTGTTCAAGGCCGCTTCACTGCGCGCCCAGGCCGCCAAAGACCGCACGCGCTGGTGGAGCTTGGCACTCGAGCCCCGCGTGTGGATCGGCATTCTCGTCTACGCGTTCGACTTCGTCGTTTGGCTGGCATTCCTCTCCCTCGTTCCGCTCTGGCAAGCAGTGATGGTCGCCAACCTCGACATCGTGCTGGTGATGCTCTGTGGCCGGTTTTTCTTCGGCGAACGTCTGACCCGGGCAAGGGTGATCGGCGTATCTCTCATCACCATCGGCGTGATAACCGTCGGTTGCGGCGTATGAACAAACCATCGATCTTGCTCGGCTTCGTGCTGCTGGTCGCCGTCGACAGCTTCGTGCAAATTGCATTGAAGTTCGCCAGCGAACATGCACTCCCGGTAACGTTCGACTTCGCATGGCTGCATCGCATTGTCACGGAGCCCTGGCTGCTCGCCGTGGTGCTCGGTGCCGGGGGCGCCTTTCTGACCTACATGACGCTGATCAGGTACGCGGCGATCGGTCCGGCTTTCGCGGCCTCGCATCTCGATATCGTCGTCGTCACGCTGTTTTCCGTCTACGTCTTGGGTGACAGCCTTACACCGCTGCAGATCGTCGGCTGCAGCAGCATTGTGCTCGGCGTGCTCGTGCTCGCCTGCACCGAGACCGCGTCCCCATGAGTGGCTTGCCGATCGGCGAGGTCGCTCCGTCATGTGGCTTGCAGCCAAGGGCGCGCGACCTGCTTGCGTTCGGCGAGGGGCGCACCTTGGAGGAGGTGATTTGCGCGCAGCTTGGGCTACCCGACGTCGAGATAGTGGCCAGCGGTACGGCCGCAATCCTGATTGCCTTGACCTATCTGCGGCAGCGATCGCCGCACCGGCGCAGGGTCATCGTCCCTGCCTATACCTGCCCGGTGGTCGTAAGTGCAGTAGCGGCCGCGGGACTTGCGGCCGTTGCCTGCGACACCGTAGCCGGCGGCTTAGACCTGGATCCAGCGCATCTCACCCGGCTCGTCAGCGACGACACGCTGGCGGTCATCGCCACCCACTATGGCGGAGCGCTCACCGATGTCGGAATTGTCCGCGCCACGGCAACTGCGATCGCCCCGGAGGTGGCCATTATCGAGGACGCCGCGCAGGCATTCGGCGCCACCTGGCACGGGCAGAGTGTTGGATTGACCGGGGATATCGGCCTATTCAGCTTCGGCGCCGGAAAAGGGTTCACCATTTACCAGGGCGGCGCCCTGGTCGCACGTGACGCACGTGTCATGGCCGAGCTGCGCAAGGTAGCCGGCGAACTGACCGTCCGCACCGTGGGCGGGGAGCTGCGCCGCGCCCTGTTGCTGGTCGCCTACCACGCGCTCTACAACCGCCTGGGCTTGCGCGCCGTCTATGGTGCGCCAAGGCGCTTCTGGCTGGCGCGGGGCAACGAATTGCGTGCCGCCGGCGAGACGCCCCCGCGCAGGATCGCGGTGCAGCGTGTTGGACAGTGGCGCAAGGCGGTGGGCGGTGCGGCGCTGGCCCGCCTGCCGGTCCACCTCGCGGATGCGCGAGCACGGTTCTCCGCTTTGGCGCGGAGTTTGGCCGAATGTCCGCGCCTCAAGCTCCACCTTCCGGCGCCCGGCGTTCGACCGAGTGCGACGTTTCTTTTCGTGACGCTGCCCGCGTCGCCGAGCAGCGAAGCAACCATTCGTCGCCTTTGGGCGTCGCCGCTTGGGGTCAACAAGCTGTTCTCGCGGGCCATCGTCGACTACCCGCATCTGCAGCCCTGGCTGTACCGCACCGAAACTCCCCACGCCCGCGCCCTGGCGGCGACCACGCTCACCTTGAGTACGCACAAGGACTTTGATGAGACCGCGGCGGCAGCGACGCTGTCGCGCCTTCGGGATCTCGAAACATCGGCAGAGACGGCCGGCGGGTAGGTTGCTGTTCACGGTTCTGCCGGCCGGTGCTCATTCCTCGCTGCATCCCCCATAGCATCAAAGCGCGCAGCGCTCGGGTGGAGAGGACGTCACATCGTATCGCCGTTGATGCGTCCCTCCCTGAGCATCTGCTCCCACCAGCGCCCGGAGCCGAACGGCAAGGCGCTGCTGTCGTGCGGCTGCCATGCGCCTTCGCGGCGCTCTGCCCGGGCGCCCGTCGCCGGCTGGCGATGATAGTGCTTGGCATGCTGACGAGGGTGCGAATTGGCGGCGAGTGCGGCAGAAAAAAAGCCCCCGATCAGCGCAAGGCCAGCGGCCGCAACGATCGGCTTGATGACGCGGCGTTTCTTCATGGCCATCTCCCGGACCGGCCCGGATAGCCGCCGCCGGCATCGATGGCCGCGGCGCTTCCGGCTCCTTCGGCGCCAACCAGGGCCGGCACCTCCGACAAATCTCTTCCATGCTGCCGCATGGCGACCGCCTGCCCGTGCTTACCCTGCCGCTCCCTTGTCATCACCCAGACGCCTGAATGTGCATGCCTGCATGACTGAGATAGTCGCGCTTGCCGATGGCAAAACCCTGGTGGCGCAAAATGTCGTAGGCGGTGACGATGTGGAAATAAAAGTGCGGCAGCGCCCAGTCCCTGAGGTAGGCGAAGCCGTTCGCCTCGAAGGCCAGATCGTCGATCAGCGGGAAGCGGATCGTGCGCCCCCCGGCACCTGCGAACAGCGCAGGCTGCAGACCCTGAATAAAAGCGATCGTCGCGAGGATGGTCTCCTTCAAACCGTCGATGCTGCGCGGGGCTTCGGCGGGGCGCGGCCGCTCCACGCCGCTTAGCCGCGCGCTGGATTCCCTGGCGAGGTCACAGGCGATCTGCACCTGCTTGTGCAACGGATACATGTCGGGCGCCAAGCGCGCGTCCGGCAATGCGGCAAGCGCGACGCCCTTCTCGCCTGCCTCGGCGAGCGCTTTGTCGAGGATCCGCGCCAACGAACGCAGCATCGGCACGAAGGTGCCGCTCGACAATGCGTGGACATCCATGCTCACGACCTCTTCCCAAGCGCCAAGCCACCAACTGGCTCGTCCGTGCACTGCGATGCCCGGCAACGACGACGCGCAACGATCTATGTCGTATCCCCGTTCGGCGGCGTCAAGCACGCAACGACGGGTTTGCCTGCGCGCGCCACGGTGAGCACCGCAACCGCGCAGCGAGGCGCCGCGCCGGCGTCAGGGGTAACGCACGAGCCGGAGCGCCCCTTGCCGGCGTTGCGCCCGACTCAACGGGCCCGCCGAGCGGCCCACCTGCCGCGACTTGAGCGGCTTTCGTTGCGCCGCCACTGCAACGTCATTCCCCCCGCGCGCGAATTGCGCGACACTGGGCGCCCCGGCGCTCGGCCGCCGTTTGGGTGGACCGGCGCCGGCTCGCCTGGTGCCCGCGGCGAGCCGGCGGAGCGCATGGCAACGCAAGGGGACATGACAATCGACGTCCATTCGCACTGGGAACGCGGCGCGGCCATTTGCAGTCGAACGAAAGCTCGCCCCGCAACACGCGATCTGGAACTTCGAAACAGGCTACCACGCCAGCCGGGTCGCGCGCCGGGCGCTCTCGCGCCGAGGTCGGACTGAAGGAGCGCCATGGATCTCGGACTTAGCGGCAAGATCGCCATCGTCGGCGGCGGCAGCATGGGCATCGGCTACGCCATTGCCCGCGCGCTCGCGGGTGAGGGCGCGAGCGTGACCATCAGCGCGCGCCGTGCTCCCGGGCTTGCAGAGGCCGCAGCGCGCATCCGCGCGGAGACCGGGGCGGATGTGGCCGTCGTGGTCGCCGACCATCGGCGTGCCGAGGACTGCGCCCGCGTCGTGGCAGAGACCGCCGCCCGCTTCGGTGGCCTCGACATCCTCGTCAACAACGATGGCGCGCCGCCGCTCGGCGCGCTCGCCGGCTTCGACGACGCGGCATGGGACAAGGCGGTGCAGCAGAACCTGATGTACGTCGTACGCATGGCGCGCGCCGCCATCCCGCACCTCAAGGCGCGCGGCGGAGGCGCGATTCTCAACATCACGGCAATTTCGGCGATCCAGCCGATCCCTGGCTTCGGTCTCTCGGTTGCAACCTGGGGCGGAGTGATCGGCTTTGCCAAGACGCTGTCGCTCGAAGTGGCGCGCGACAACATCAACGTCAACACCATCTGCCCCGGGTACATCGAGACGCAGCGGCTCGAGAAGGTGTTCGCCGCGGCCGGCGAGGACCGCGAGGCGATGCGCCACAAGCTGGCCGCGGAGGTGCCCATGGGGCGCATTGGCAGCGTCGACGACGTGGCGAGCATCGTAGCCCTGCTGGTGTCGCCGCGCGGGCGCTACATCACCGGCGCTGCGCTGCAGGTCGATGGCGGCCTGCTGCGGGGCCTGCGCTGAGGGGAGACGCACATGCACTTCGACACCGTCGTTGATGCCCGGCTCGCTGCGCGCTGGCGCGCGGCAGGCCAGTGGGGCGACGCCACGTTCTTTGACGTGCTTGCACACCGCGCCGAGGCGCATCCGGACCGCGAGGTGTTCGCCGATGGGCAGGAGCGCATCAGCTACGGAGCGCTCAAGGACCGGGTGGAGCGGTGCGCGGCATTCCTCGATCGCATCGGTATTCGCCGCGGCGACGTGGTCACCATCCAGTTGCCGAACCGGATCGCTTTTCCCGTCACCTTCTTTGCCCTCGAGCTGATCGGGGCCATTGCCAACAAGGTGAACCCGGACTTCCGGGTCAGGGAACTCGACTACATCCTGCGCTTCTCGGGCAGCAAGGCCTTCATCTGCCCGGCGTCGCATCGCGGATTCGACTACCTGGCCATGGCGCGCCGGCTTAGAGACGCCATCCCCGAGCTCACGCACCTGGTGATCGCCGGCACCCCCGCCGCCGGTGAATGGAGCCTCGAGCGCGGCATCGCCGAGACGCCGCCGCTCGCACCTTCGCGGCGCGAGCGCATGAGCCCCGACGAGATCTTCCGCATGGCCTTTACATCCGGCACGACGGGCGATCCCAAGTGCGTACTGCACTCGTTCAACACCACGCTCCCCGCCGTGCATCAGATCAACGCCGACATGGGTGTCAGCGATCGTGACGTGCAGCTCGTCTACCTGCCGGT
>JBPYEF010000517.1:0-8584 GCA_051985875.1 Hyphomicrobiaceae bacterium | reverse complement strand
GCCCAATCGTCCCAACATTGCAATGCGGCTTCGTCCGATCAAACTTCGCCTTGGCCATTGTACGGCTCTCCTACCTTCTCGCTTGGCCCATGCGGCGACATTGCCGCGCATATTCCTGCGCTCGTATGGCGGGTTGACTGCGTTCAGGCGTACTTTGCTTTGACCTCGTCGGCCACGTTGCGCGGCACCTCGGCGTAGTGGGCGAACTGCATCGTGTACATGGCGCGCCCCTGGCTCATCGAGCGCAGCTGGCTCACGTAGCCGAACATGTTGGCGAGCGGCACGTTTGCCCGGATCACCGTGGCATTGCCGCGCATCTCCTGACTGCGAATGTGCCCGCGCCGGCTGTTAATGTCGCCGATCACGCTGCCGACGAAATCGCCGGGTGTCACCACCTCGACGTCCATGATCGGCTCAAGCAGCTTCACCCCCGCACGCTCGGCACCCTCCTTCATTGCCGCGCGCGCGGCGATCTCGAAGGCGATCGTGCTGCTGTCGACCGCGTGGGAGGCGCCGTCGTAGAGGGTGACCGTGGGATCGACCATCGGAAAGCCGATCAACACACCGGCATCCCAGACGCTTTGAATGCCCTTTTCGACGCCGGGGATGTACTCCTTTGGCACCGAACCGCCGACCACCTTGCTTTCGAACTCGTTGCCGGCTCCGGGCAGGTTCGGCTCGATCTTCAGCTTGACGCGTGCGAACTGCCCGGTGCCCCCGGTCTGCTTCTTGTGCGTGTAGTCGACGTCGCTCGCCCGCGCGATCGTCTCGCGGTAGGCCACCTGCGGTGCGCCGACGTTCACCTCGACCCTGTGCGTGCGCTTGAGGATGTCAACCTTGATGTCGAGGTGCAATTCGCCCATTCCCTTGATGATCGTCTCGCCGCTCTCCTGATCGGTCGTGACGCGGAAGGAAGGGTCCTCGGCGGCGAGCTTGGCGAGCGCCATACCCATCCTCTCAACGTCCGCCTTGGTCTTCGGCTCGACCCGCATCTCAATGACGGGATTGGGAAACTCCATCTTCTCAAGCAGCACCGGCTTATTGGGATCCGACAGCGTCTCACCGGTGCGCGTGTCCTTGAGCCCGGCCAAAGCAATGATGTCGCCGGCGCACGCTTCGTCGATCTGCTCGCGGTCGTCGGCGTGCATCAGGTACATGCGCCCGACGCGCTCTTTCTTGTCGCGCGTGGTGTTGGCGAGCGCCATGCCGCTCTTTACCGTGCCCGAATACACCCGGCAGAAGGTAATGGAGCCGACGTGCGGGTCGTCCATGATCTTGAAGGCCAGCATCGCCAGCGGTTCGCTGTCGAGCGGCCGGCGCACAGTCTCGGCGCCGGTCTTGACGTCGATGGCCGGGAACGCCTCGCGGTCGGCGGGCGAGGGCAGGTAATCGACCACGGCGTCGAGCAGCGGCTGAACGCCCTTGTTCTTGAACGCCGAGCCGCACAGCATCGGATAGAAGATCCGCTGCACCGTGGCCTTGCGGATCAACCGCTTGAGCGTCGCCTCGTCGGGCTCCTTGCCGTCGAGATAGGCGCCCATGGCATCGTCGTCCAATTCGACGGCCGCCTCGAGCATCTGGGCCCGATACTGCACGGCCTTGTCGACGAGCTCAGCGGGTATCTCGGCGTCGTGGAACCTCGCGCCCTTGTCGTCGCCATCCCAGATGACGGCCTTCATGCGGATCAGGTCGACCACCCCCCGAAAGCTCGCTTCACTGCCGACCGGGAGCTGCAGGGGAATGGGACGGGCGCCGAGCTTGGTCTTGATATCGTCGACGCACTGGTAGAAGTCGGCACCGGTCTTGTCCATCTTGTTGGCCAGGATGATGCGCGGGACCTCGTATTTGTCCCCCTGGCGCCAGACCGTCTCGGTCTGCGGCTCGACGCCCTGGTTGCCGTCGAGCACGCACACTGCCCCGTCGAGGACCCGCAGCGATCGCTCGACCTCGATGGTGAAATCTACGTGACCGGGGGTGTCGATGATGTTCAGCCGCTTACCCTGCCAAAAGCAGGTCGTGGCCGCGGAGGTGATGGTGATGCCGCGCTCCTGCTCCTGCTCCATGAAATCCATGGTCGCGGCGCCGTCGTGCACCTCGCCGATCTTGTAGGTCTTGCCGGTGTAGAAGAGGATCCGCTCGGTTGTCGTGGTCTTGCCCGCATCGATGTGGGCCATGATGCCGAAGTTGCGGTAGTCCTCGATTTTGTTCGTTCGCGGCATTAGGCGTGCCTTCAATCACCAGCGATAGTGCGAGAAGGCGCGGTTGGCCTCCGCCATCTTGTGGGTGTCCTCGCGCTTCTTCACCGCGGTGCCGCGGTTGTTCGCGGCGTCGAGAAGCTCACCCGAAAGGCGCTCCTCCATGGTATTTTCGTTCCTGCCGCGCGCCGCCGCAATCAGCCAACGGATGGCCAAGGCCTGCCGGCGCTCGTTGCGCACCTCGACCGGCACCTGGTAGGTAGCGCCGCCAACCCGGCGCGAGCGAACCTCGACCGCTGGCATGACGTTCTCGAGCGCCTGGTGGAAGAGCTGAACCGGATCGGACTTGGCCCGGCCCTGCATGCGATCCAACGCTCCGTAGACGATGCGCTCGGCAACCGATTTCTTGCCCTGCCGCATGATCGAATTCATGAATTTGGAGACCACGGCATCCCCAAACTTCGGGTCCGGATTGATCTCGCGTTTTTCGGCCCTGCGTCGGCGCGACATGTCAGATCTTCCTTCACACTTGGCTCCGGGCGGCGCGATCGCGGTCCCAGAAAACACAACGACCCACTACTTGGGTCGTTTTGCGCCGTATTTAGAGCGCCTCTGCTTGCGGTCGGCGACGCCTTGGGTGTCGAGCACGCCGCGGATGATATGGTAGCGCACGCCCGGGAGGTCCTTGACGCGGCCGCCGCGGATCATCACGACGGAATGCTCCTGCAGGTTATGGCCCTCGCCGGGGATGTAGCCGATCACCTCAAAGCCGTTGGTCAGCCGCACCTTGGCGACCTTGCGCAGCGCCGAATTCGGCTTCTTCGGGGTCGTTGTATACACCCGCGTACACACCCCGCGCTTTTGGGGGCACGCCTGCATGTGGCGGGCCTTCTCGCGGTAGACCTTCTGCATCCGCGGTCTGCGCACGAGCTGTTGTATGGTCGGCATGTGCCGCTTTCCGTTTGCCTCTAGGGCGGCGGCAAGCGCCGGCGCCAACACACCCGCCGAGGCGCGCCTGCCGCCCTCGGCTGCAATTCCAGAGGATCCCCGGCAGCACACGCGCCGCGGATCGTGGCCCGAAATGTCCTCTGCTTGACGACGGCAGCGTCTAGGCCAGGGCGGGGTCGCACAACCCCTTGCCGCAGAAGCGGCCTACCGCCTGCCGTGAGAGTGCGCGGAAAATATACACGCTGCCCCCCCGCGTCAACACCCCGAACGGACGCGGCGTCGAATTATTTCCGGCTGCCCGTCGGCTCCTTGCTCCGCATACGGCCTCGCGCCATTTCCCGCCAACCACGCGGACATGGCAACACGCAGCGTGCACCCGCAAGCTCGCTAACGCCCCCTCGAGCTCGCTCAAGCTCCCCAGACTCCCTCAGACCCCGCACGCCCCATGTGCACGGCAGCTTGCGCGTGCGGCGAGGGGCAAGGGCAAAGCGTGTTGGGCGCCGATGTGGCGCAGCTGCGAAACGGCCCGCCCCCGTTGCCGGGCGCGGGCCAATCCGCCAGCGTAGCGCCGCCGAGCTTGGCTATTCCGCCGCGGCTTCGGTGCGGCGACGGCGGCGCTCGGGTACGCGCAGCGCAGCGGCACCGTCGGCAGGTGCGCTGAGCGCCCTTTCCGCGTCGCTCTTTGCCTTCTCCTTGGCGATCAGTTCGTCGCGCTTGGCGGCAATCTTGCGCACGCGGCGCAGCATGCCGCCGGTGCCCGCGGGAATCAGGCGGCCGACGATCACGTTCTCCTTGAGGCCTTCGAGAGTATCGGCCTTGCCGTTGACCGCAGCATCGGTGAGCACGCGCGTCGTCTCCTGGAAAGAAGCGGCGGAGATGAAGCTGCGCGTCTGCAGTGAAGCCTTGGTGATGCCCAACAGCACCGGCTTGACGGTCGCCGGGCGCTTGCCGGCCTTCTCGTAGGCGAGGTTTTGCTCATTGAACTCGATCTTGTCGATCTGCTCTCCCTTGAGGAAATCCGTCTCGCCGGGATCCTCGACTTCCACCTTTTGCAGCATCTGACGCACGATCACCTCGATGTGCTTGTCATTGATCGTGACGCCCTGCAGGCGGTAGACGTCCTGGATCTCGTTGATCAGGTAGTTGGCGAGCTCCTCGACCCCCTTGATGGCGAGAATGTCGTGCGGGGCGGGGTGGCCGTCGTAGACGAAGTCGCCCTTCTCCACCCGGTCCCCGTGCTGCACGGCGAGGTTCTTGCCACGCGGAATGAGGTACTCGACGTTTTCGAGGTTCTCGGCATCCGGCTTGATGATGATGCGCTGCTTGTTCTTGTAGTCCTTGCCGAACTCGACCGTCCCCGAAATCTCCGCGATGATGGCGTTGTCCTTGGGGCGCCGCGCCTCGAACAGTTCGGCGACCCGCGGCAGGCCGCCGGTGATATCGCCGGTCTTGGCGGAGGCGATCGGAATACGCGCCAGGACGTCGCCGGCCTTGACCTTGGCGTGCATGTCGACCTGCAGAATGGCGTCGACGGGAAGCAGATCGCGCGCCTCGATGCCGCGGGCGACGCGCACCGCTTTGCCGCCGCGCGCCTCCTTGATAACGATCGCCGGCCGCAGCTCACCTCCGCGTGGAGATGCGCGCCAGTCGACGATCACGCGATTGGTCGTGCCCTGCACCTCGTCGGTCTGCTCCTTCATGGATACGCCTTCGACCAGGTCGGAAAACTCGGCCACGCCGTCGACCTCGGTCAAGATCGGCCGCATGTACGGATCCCACTGAGCAAGGCGGGTGCCACGCTTCACCTCGTCGCCATCATCGACGTGCAGGCGGGCGCCATAGGGCATCTTCTGGATCGCCAGCTCCTTGCCGGACTGGTCGGAGATGATGATCGCCATATTGCGGCCCATGGCCACCAGCCGCCCCTGGCTGTCCTTGACCACGGCGCGGTTCTTGATCTTCACCCGGCCGTTGTAGTTGGACTCCATGAACGACTGGTCGACGGTCTGTGCGACGCCGCCGAGATGGAAGGTGCGCATGGTCAGCTGCGTACCCGGCTCGCCGATCGACTGCGCGGCGATTACCCCGACCGCCTCGCCGATGTTGACCGGCGTACCCCGCGCCAGGTCGCGACCGTAACACTTGGCGCATACGCCATTGGTGGTTTCGCAGGTCAACACCGAGCGGATGCGAACCTCCTGGATCTGCGCCTTTTCGATCGCCTCGACCTCCTTTTCCTCGAGCAGCGTGCCGTTGGGGACGATCACACTCTTGCTGACCGGGTCCTTGACGTCTTCGGCCGCGGTCCGCCCGAGGATGCGCTGACCCAGGGTGACGATCACCTGTCCGGCATCGACCACCGCCTGCACGTTGATGCCGGCGTCGGTACCGCAGTCCTCTTCAAAGATGATCGCGTCCTGTGCGACATCGACCAGGCGACGGGTGAGATAGCCGGAGTTCGCCGTCTTCAGGGCGGTGTCGGCGAGCCCCTTGCGGGCGCCGTGCGTCGAGTTGAAGTACTCGAGCACCGACAGGCCTTCCTTGAAGTTGGAGATGATCGGCGTCTCGATAATCTCCCCGGATGGCTTGGTCATCAGGCCGCGCATACCGGCGAGCTGCCGCATCTGCTTCTCCGAGCCGCGCGCACCGGAATGGGCCATCATGTAAACGGAGTTGACCGGCTTCATGCGCCCGGATGCGGCATCGACCTTGGCCGCGGAGATGCGGTCCATCATCTCCTTGGCGATCTGGTCGGTGCACTTCGACCAGGCGTCGACCACCTTGTTGTACTTCTCAAGCTGGGTGATCAGCCCGTCGTTGTATTGCTGTTCGTACTCGCGCACCAGCTCGTTGGTCTGTTCCACAAATCTGGTCTTCGTCTCCGGGATCAGCATGTCGTCCTTGCCGAACGAAATGCCGGCCTTGAAGGCGTGATAGAAGCCCATGCCCATGATGCGGTCGCAGAAGATCACCGTCTCCTTCTGGCCGCAATTGCGGTAGACGGCGTCGATCAGACCGGAGATCGCCTTCTTGGTCAGCAGCTGGTTGACATGGGCGAACTTGACGCCCTTGTTACGCGGCAGCAACTCGCCAAGCAGCAGGCGCCCCGGGGTAGTCTCGTGCACCTCGACGATCTCGTTCCCCTCGTCGTCGACGGTGTGGTAACGGCCCTTCACCCTGGCGTGTAGCGTGGCGGCTCCCGAGGCCAGCGCGTGCTCGACCTCGTTGATGGAACCGAGCAGCATGCCTTCGCCCGGCTCCTTGTCGCGCATCATCGACACGTAGTAGAGGCCAAGTACGATGTCTTGGCTCGGGACGATGATCGGCGAGCCATTCGCCGGATGCAGGATGTTGTTGGTCGACATCATCAGCACCCGCGCTTCGAGCTGTGCCTCGAGCGAAAGCGGCACGTGCACGGCCATCTGGTCGCCGTCGAAGTCGGCATTGAAGGCGGCGCACACCAGCGGATGCAGCTGGATCGCCTTGCCCTCGATCAGTACCGGCTCGAAGGCCTGGATGCCGAGGCGGTGCAGGGTCGGCGCGCGGTTCAGCAATACCGGATGCTCCCGGATTACCTCGTCGAGCACGTCCCAAACTTCCGGCTTCTCCTTTTCTACCAGCTTTTTGGCCTGCTTGACGGTCGCGGCCTGCCCGAGCGCCTGCAGGCGCGCGTAGATGAACGGCTTGAACAGCTCGAGTGCCATCTTCTTCGGCAACCCGCACTGGTGCAGCTTCATCTCCGGCCCGACGACGATGACCGAACGCCCCGAATAATCGACGCGCTTGCCGAGCAGGTTCTGACGGAAGCGGCCCTGCTTGCCCTTCAGCATGTCGGCGAGCGACTTCAGCGGCCGCTTGTTGGCGCCCGTGATCACCCGCCCGCGGCGACCGTTGTCGAACAGCGCATCGACAGACTCCTGCAGCATGCGCTTTTCGTTGCGGATGATGATGTCGGGCGCGCGCAGCTCCATCAGCCGCTTCAGTCGGTTGTTGCGGTTGATGACGCGCCGGTAGAGGTCATTGAGATCGGAGGTCGCAAAGCGCCCGCCGTCAAGCGGCACCAGCGGCCGCAATTCCGGTGGGATCACCGGCACTACCGTCAGGATCATCCATTCGGGCTTGTTGCCCGATTCGATGAACGCCTCGATTACCTTGAGACGCTTGCCGAGCTTCTTGGGCTTCAGCTCCGTCGTCGACTCGGCGATCTCCTGGCGCAGCTGATCGCGGATCTTCGGCAGATCCATGCGCGCCAGGATATGGCGGATCGCCTCCGCGCCGATGCCGGCGGTGAAGGTATCCTGGCCATATTCCTCGATCGCCTGGTTGTAAGCCTCCTCGCTGAGCAGCTGCTTTTCCTGCAGCGGCGTCGTGCCCGGCTCGATGACGATGTAGTTCTCAAAGTAGAGAACGCGCTCGAGATCCTTGAGCGTCATGTCAAGCAGCAGGCCGATGCGCGATGGCAGCGACTTCAAGAACCAGATGTGCGCCACAGGCGCCGCGAGCTGAATGTGCCCCATCCGCTCGCGCCGGACCTTGGCCAACGTCACCTCGACGCCGCACTTCTCGCAGATCAGGCCCTTGTACTTCATGCGCTTGTACTTGCCGCACAGGCATTCGTAGTCCTTGATCGGACCGAAGATGCGCGCACAGAACAGCCCATCGCGCTCCGGCTTGAAGGTGCGGTAGTTGATCGTCTCGGGCTTCTTGATCTCCCCGAACGACCAGGAGGCAATGTCGCCGGGGCTGGCGATCGAGATGCGAATCTGGTCGAATGTCGGAGCGACACTCTGCTGCTTGAAGAGGTTGGTGATTTCGTTCATCGCTGCTCTCTTTTCTGGCGGCTCGGTAGTTCTGCTCAGATCGCCGCCCGCATGGCCCTCATTGCTGCTCAGTGTTGCGGCCGACCCGCACCATCGGTGCGTGTTTGCCGCGGCGCGCGCCCTCGGGCCGCCCGGAGGCGTTCGGCCGCGCGCCCCGCTTCATTCGGCCGCCGCCGGTGGCAGGCGCGGACGCTCGGCCTCCGCCGGCGCCTCCTCGCCCGCGGCCGGACGTTCGGAATTGACGAGCTCTACGTTCAAGCCGAGCGCGCGCATCTCTTTCACCAGGACGTTGAAGCTTTCGGGTATACCCGCCTCGAAGGCATCATCCCCGCGCACGATTGCCTCATACACCTTGGTGCGGCCGGCGACGTCGTCGGACTTGACGGTCAGCATCTCCTGCAGCGTGTAGGCGGCACCGTAGGCCTCGAGGGCCCACACCTCCATCTCGCCGAAGCGCTGACCACCAAACTGCGCCTTGCCGCCGAGCGGTTGCTGGGTGACGAGGCTGTAGGGGCCGATCGACCGGGCGTGGATTTTGTCGTCCACCAGATGGTGCAGTTTGAGCAGGTACTTGTAGCCAACCGTGACCTTGCGATCGAACGGTTCGCCCGTGCGCCCATC
>JBPYEF010000516.1:0-7943 GCA_051985875.1 Hyphomicrobiaceae bacterium | reverse complement strand
ACCCCGACGCGCTGTTGCCGAAGACCGCACTGTTGGCGGCGGGCGGCGGGAGCGTCGATGCGACGGCGCAACTGGAGGAGGGCGTGCGCCTCGAGCCGGGTGCCGTGGTGGGCCGTGAGGCCCGCGTCGGCTCGGGCACCCTGATCGCTGCCGGCGCCCTGGTCGGGTATCGCGTCAGCGTCGGACGCGATTGCTTCATCGGCCCCGGAGCGTCCCTGACGCATGCGCTCGTCGGCGATCGCGTGATCCTGCACGCGGGGGTGCGGATTGGCCAGGATGGATTTGGCTTTGCCATCGACCCGAGCGGCCATCTGAAGGTGCCGCAGATCGGCCGGGTGATCATCGAGGACGACGTGGAAATCGGCGCCAACAGCTGCATCGACCGCGGCGCCCTGAACGACACGATCATCGGCCAGGGCACGAAAATTGATAATCTCGTGCAAATCGGGCACAACGTGGTCATCGGCCGGCATTGCCTGCTGGTCGCCCAGGTGGGAATCTCCGGCTCGAGCGAGCTCGGAGACATGGCGGTCATGGGCGGGCAAGCGGGAGCCGCCGGGCATATCAAGATTGGCGCGGGTGCCCAGGTTGCCGGCGCCTCGCACGTCAAGGACGACGTCGCGCCGGGCGCGCGCGTGGGCGGCACGCCGGCGATGCCGCTCGTCGAGTGGGGGCGGCAGCTTGCCGCCCTGAAGCGGCTGACCCGCAGGCTTGCGGCCGGCGGCGGAGACGCGTGATGGTCACCTTCGGCGGCGGCAATGCCAAGGAGAAGCGGGACGCAGGCATGAACGAACCTCACTCCGGCAAGCGGGAGCTCGGCACGGCCGATACGCAGCGCGTGATGCAGCTGCTGCCGCATCGTTATCCGTTCTTGATGGTCGATCGCATCATCGAGATGGATCGCGACGAGAGCGCCATCGGCGTCAAGAACGTCAGCGTCAACGAGCCCTTCTTCCAGGGGCACTTCCCCAACTATCCGATCATGCCGGGGGTGCTGATCATCGAAGGATTGGCACAGACCGCGGGCGCGCTGTGCGTCAGCAATTTCGGCACCACCTACAAACCGCAGCTCGTATACTTCATGGGCATCGACCGGGCCAAGTTTCGCAAGCCAGTGCTGCCCGGCGACCAGCTGCACTACCACGTCCGCAAGGTGCGCAGCCGCGGCAAGGCTTGGCGCTTCCACGGCGAGGCCAAGGTCAACGGCCAGTTGGTTGCCGAGGCTGAGGTCAGTGCACTGATCGTGGATCCGGAAGAGTATCAGAAAAAAGACTAGAACCAGGATGGCGCGAAGCAACGTGCATGCGACCGCCGCCGTCGAGGCGGGCGTCCGGCTGGGCGAGGACGTGCGCATCGGGCCGTTCTGCCACGTCGGTCCACAGGTCCAGCTTGGCGATCGGGTGGAGCTGCTGAGCCACGTCGTCGTAACCGGGCGGACCAGCATTGGCGCCAGGACGCGCGTGTTCCCGTTCGCGTCGATCGGGCATCAGCCACAGGATCTCAAGTACAAGGGCGAGCCATCGGACCTGACCATCGGCAGTGACTGCCTGATTCGCGAGGGGGTGACGATCAATCCGGGCACGGAGGGTGGCGGCATGCACACGGTGGTCGGAAATAACTGCGCCTTCCTCGCCAATTCGCACGTTGGGCACGATTGCCACGTCGGCGACAACGTGGTGATGTCCAACAACGTCATGCTTGCCGGGCACGTGTCGGTCGGCGATTTCGCCATTCTCGGGGGCGGCGCGGCCGTCATCCAGTTTGCGCGCGTCGGGGCGCATGCCTTCCTTGGCGGCATGTCCGCGCTCGAGAACGACCTCATCCCCTACGGCATGGCGCTCGGCAACCGTGCGCACCTCTCCGGGCTGAACATCATCGGCTTGCAGCGGCGCGGCTTTGCGCGCGACGACATTCACAGCCTGCGCCGCGCCTACCGCGCGCTGTTTGCCGACGAAGGCACCCTGCAGGAGCGGCTCGAGGACGTGGAGAAGGAGTTCGCCGGTCATCCGATAATCAAGGAGATCGTCGCCTTCATTCGCGCCGGCGGCAAGCGGGCGCTGTGCACCCCCCACGCCGAGCCGTGACGGCGGTCCCACCTGAAACGCGTTGCGGCGCGGTCGCCGCCTGCGTGCCGTGGCCGGCGGCCGGTCGCGTGTCGGCGCCGCTCGGGATCGTCGCCGGCGGCGGCAGGCTGCCGTTGCTCCTCGCCGAGAGCGCCGCCGCGCGCGGACGCCATGTTCACATCGTCGGCATCGCCGGTGAGGCCGATGCCGACATCGCGCGCTTTGCGCACACGCTCGTGCGCTGGGGCGAGCTCGGACACATGCTGCAGGCGCTGCGCCGGGCGGGATGCCGCGAGCTCGTCATCGCCGGCGCCGTGCGCCGGCCGAATTTGCGCACGCTGCGCCCCGACACCGGCCTGCTGGTCGCCCTGCCGCGGATTTTGCGCCTGTTGGCGGCGGGCGGCGATGACCACGTGCTGACGCACGTCGTCGGCTTGTTCGAGGCCGCAGGCTTCCTGGTGCGTGGCGCGCATGAGGTCGCTCCCGAGCTGCTGGTTCGCGCGGGGCGCATCGGCGCGCTGCGGCTCGGGGAGGAGGCGAGCCGCGACGCCGCCCTCGGTTTTGCCGTGCGGCGCGCGCTGCAGGGCGCCGATGCCGGCCAGGCGGTGGTCGTGGCCAATGGCCGCGTGCTGGCGATCGAGGGGGTGGAGGGCACCGACGCCATGCTGCAGCGGCTCGCCGCCGGCGGGGGTGTGCGGCGCGGCGTGGGCGTGCTGGCCAAGGGGCCCAAGCCCGGGCAGGAGTTGCGCGTCGACATGCCGACGATCGGCCCCCGCACCATCGCCAATGCGCTTGCCGCAGGGTTGGCCGCGGTGGTCGTCGAGGCCGGCGCGGTGTTGATGCTGGATGCGGCCGAGACGCTGCGCCTCGCCGACGACGGAGGGTGTGCGGTGCACGGCCTCGGGGCGCTTCCCGCGCCCGTCGCCGCACCGGGGTTGGTTCCCCGCCGCGGTCGGGTGCTCGGCGTGCACCGCCCGACCCGCCGTGACCGGCGCGACCTGGAGCACGGGCTGGCGGCGGTGGAGGCCCTCGCCGGCGGCGGCATCGACGCCGCAACCATCGTCGCCCGCGCGCATGTGCTCGCCATCGAACCGAGCGACCAGGGTGTGCCGATGCTCGCGCGCGTGAGCGCCTTGCGGCAATGGGGCCTGCGCGGCGAGCGCCGCAGGGGCGTGTTTGTGTGTCGGCCGCCGACGTCCGACCGCGAGGCGGTTGCCGATGTTCTCGGCCATGCTTCCGCACAGCGCCTCGCCGGGGTGGCGGTCGCGGGCGCCGCGAAGCTGACCGAGCCCTACGACCGGGCGGCCAGGCTGGCGGACAGGCTCGGGATCTTCCTCGTCGTGTGCGCGGAAGAGACGAGGGCAACATGAGCGGGCGTGCTGCCCCGATGCGCGAGCGCAGCTATTCGGTCAAGGGGCAGGATCTGCGCCTGTTCATGATCGCCGGGGAGCATTCGGGCGACGCGCTCGGGGGCAAGCTGATGGCCGCCCTCAACGAGCGCAGGCGCGGGCGCATTCGCTACGTGGGCGTCGGCGGGGAAGCCATGGCGGCGCACGGCCTCGTTTCCCAGTTCGCCATCGACGATCTGGCGGTGATGGGCCCCGGCGCCATCCTGAGACGCTTGCCGCTGCTGCTGCGCCGGCTGCAGACCACGGCCGCCTCGGCGATCGTCGCCGAGCCCGACGCGCTGGTGATCATCGACAGTCCCGAGTTCACCCACCGCATCGCCAGGCGGGTGCGGCGGCGACGACCGGAGATCCCGATCATCGATTACGTGGCCCCGAGCGTGTGGGCTTGGCGGCCGGCTCGCGCCGGCAAAATGCAGCGCTACATCGACCACGTCCTGGCGCTGCTGCCGTTCGAGCCCGATGCCTATCTCCGCCTCGGCGGTCCGCCGTGCACCTACGTCGGCCATCCGCTGATCGAGCGGCTGGCCTGGATCGGCGCGCTCGACACCTTGCCGCTCGCGCGCAAGCTGGGCTTGCCGGCGGGCCGGCCGGTGGTGGTGCTGTTGCCGGGCAGTCGCCCCTCGGAGGTCGCGCGACTCATGCAGCCCTTCTGCCAGGCGCTGCGCACTTTGAGCCAGCAGGGCCGCGCCTTCGAAATCGTGATCCCCGCCGTCCCCGCGGTGCGCGGCATGATCGAGGAGCGGAGCAAGGAATTGCCGAGGCAGCCGCACCTGATCGTCGGGGAGGAGGACAAGTTCCGCGCCTTCAAGCTCGCACGCGTCGCCCTGGCGGCGTCCGGCACGGTTACGCTGGAACTGGCCCTGGCCGGCACGCCCATGGTGGTCGGCTACAAGGTCGGTGCGCTCACGGCGGTAGCCCTGCGGCGGATGATCGCCACGCCCGCGGTGGTGCTGGCCAATCTCGTCGTCGGCGAGCGGGTGGTACCGGAGCTGCTGCAGGAGGACTGCACGCCCGAAAATCTGGCGCATGCCCTGGGCGAGTTGATGGACGAGGGTCCGCGGCGTGCCGGCCAGCTTGCGGCCCTGGCGAGCGTTCCCGAGCGGCTCAGGCTGCCACACGGCGCACCGAGCGCGGCGGCGAGCGAAATCGTTCTACACTATGCCGAGCACGGCCGTGGCTCGCCGCGGCCGGAGTTCGCTGGTGAGCCGTGATCCTCAGCTGCGCCGTTCGATCGGCACGTAGGGTCGCTCGGTCGCGCCGATGTAGAGCTGCCGCGGCCTCCCGATCTTCTGCTCGGGATCCTCGATCATTTCCTTCCACTGCGCTACCCAGCCGACGGTGCGGGCCACGGCAAACAGTACCGTGAACATCGACAGCGGGAAGCCCATCGCCCGCAGCGTGATCCCCGAATAGAAGTCGATGTTGGGGTACAGCTTCTTCTCGATGAAGTAGTCGTCTTGCAGGGCGATGCGCTCAAGCTCCATCGCCACCTTGAGGATGTGCTGGTCCTTGACACCGAGCGCGTCGAGCACCTCGTGACAGGTCTCCTGCATCACCTTGGCACGCGGATCGTAGTTCTTGTAGACGCGATGACCGAAGCCCATCAGGCGGAATTCCGAGTTCTTGTCCTTGGCCTTCTTCACGTACTCCGGCACCCGCTCGACCGTGCCGATCTCCTCGAGCATCTTCAATGCTGCCTCGTTGGCGCCACCGTGCGCGGGGCCCCACAGGCAGGCGATGCCCGCGGCGATGCAGGCGAACGGGTTGGCACCGGAGGAGCCGGCGAGGCGCACCGTCGACGTCGAGGCATTCTGCTCATGGTCGGCGTGCAGGATCAGGATGCGGTCGAGCGCGCGTGCGACAATCGGGTCGACGATGTATGGCTCGCACGGCACCGCAAAGCACATCTGCAAAAAGTTCGCCGTGAAGTCGAGGTCATTGCGCGGATAGATGAACGGCTGGCCGATTGAATACTTGTAGGCCATCGCCGCCAGCGTCGGCATCTTGGCGACCAGCCGGTGGCTAGCGATCATGCGCTGCTGCGGATCGTTGATATCGGTCGAGTCGTGATAGAAAGCGCTGAGCGCTCCGACCGAGCCGCACATCACCGCCATCGGATGCGCATCGCGGCGGAAGCCCGTGAAGAAGCGCGTCATCTGCTCGTGCACCATCGTGTGGCGCGTGACGATGTTGCGGAAGTTGTCGTATTGCGTCTTGGTCGGCAGCTCGCCGTAGAGCAGGATGTAGCAGACCTCGAGGAAGTTGGACGACCGCGCCAGCTGCTCGATCGGGTATCCACGGTAAAGCAGCGTGCCCTTGTCGCCGTCGATGTAGGTGATTTTCGAGGAGCAGTTCGCGGTCGACGTGAACCCCGGGTCGTAAGTGAAGCAGCCGGTGTCGCGATAGAGGCGCCCTACGTCGATCACGTCTGGGCCAATCGAACCTGAGCGCACCGGCATCATCGCTTGCTGGTTGCTGCCGAGCGTCAGCGTCGCGGTCTTGCTGGCATCCGTCTTCGCAGGCGCAACATCGTTCATCGGAGCCATCCTCCTCTCGGCATCCGCAGCGGCGGATGCTGTTGCAGCTGTGCGGAGCCGCTGCGAGCCCGGATCCTACTCATTATATGGGGTGAGTATAGCTTTTTGCAGTGCGGGAGGCTATGCGACGGACGACGTACGTCACGCCTCCCTGACCCCGGCCGCGGGCTTGGCCTGGTCGGCAATGCGCGCCAGTGTCTCCTCGCGGCCGAGCACGGCCATGACGTCGAAAATCGGAGGCGAGACGGTGCGCGCCGTCAGCGCCGCGCGCAGGGGTTGGGCGATCTGGCCGAATTTGGCGTTGTGCGCCGCGGCGTAGCTGCGAGCGACGGCCTCCAGGGCCGGCGCCTGCCAGGCGGGCGCTTTGGCAAGCTCCGGCGCCAGCCCGGCAAGCGTCTCCCGAGCGCTCGCGTCCAGCACTTTTGCCGCCGCGGCGTCTAGCGCCAGCGGCCGCCGCGCCGTCAGGTAGCCGGCACCCTCGATGATCTCCTTGAGCGTCTTTGCCCGCACCTTGAGCGTCGGCAGGGCGGCGGCGAGCCGATCCCAGCCGAGCTCATCGAAGCGCGAGCGCGTGCCGCCGTCGTCGACGGCCGCCAGGTACGCCTTGATGCGCCCGAGCAGCTCGGCCTCGTCCGCGCCGCGTATGTAGTGGGAATTGACGTCGGCGAGCTTGGCGAGATCGAACCGTGCCGGCGCCTTGTTGATGTCGGCAATGTCGAACCAGCCGATGGCCTTCTCGGTCGAGAAGATCTCGGCATCGCCGTGGCTCCAGCCGAGGCGGGCGAGATAGTTGCGCATGCCGGCGGGCAAGAACCCCATGGCGCGGTACGCCTCGATGCCGACCGCGCCATTGCGCTTCGACAGCTTGGCTCCGTCCGGCCCAAGCAGCAGGGGTACGTGGGCGAACACCGGCACCGGCCAGCCCATCGCCCGATAGATCTGTACTTGGCGGGCGGCATTCGTCAGATGGTCGACGCCGCGGATGACGTGGCTGATGCCCATGTCGTGGTCGTCGACGACGACGGCGTGATTGTAGACGGGCGTGCCGTCGCTCCTCAGGATGATCATGTCGTCGAGATCGGCGTTCTGCCAGGACACGCGGCCGAGCACCCGATCCTCGATGACCGTCTCGCCCTCGAGCGGCGCCTTGAGGCGGATCACCGGCTCTACCCCGCGCGGGGCCTCGCGCGGATCGCGATCGCGCCAGCGGCCATCGTAGAGCTTGGAACGTCCCCCCGCGCGGGCCTCATCGCGCATTTTCGCGAGCTCCTCTGGGCTCGCATAGCAACGGTAGGCCTTGCCGGCGGCGAGCAGCTGCGCGGCCACTTCGCGGTGGCGCGCCGCGCGCGAGAACTGATAAATCGGCTCGCCGTCCCAGTCGAGTTCCAGCCACCTGAGGCCATCGAGGATCGCTGCTATCGCCGCGGGCGTCGACCGCTCGCGATCGGTGTCCTCGATGCGCAGCAGGAACCGGCCCCCACAGTGGCGGGCGTAAAGCCAGTTGAACAGCGCCGTGCGCCCACCGCCGAGATGCAGGTAGCCCGTGGGCGAGGGCGCAAAGCGCGTGATCACGGGCTGGGCTGCGCCATGCGCGGCATCGCCCCCCCGGGCGCTCGACTCGCCGGTCTTGACGCTGCTTGTGGCCATGCGGATGGACGCAAAGGTGTCTGCGGGGGCTTGGGGACCTGCTGCGAGCACGGCAGCGCGCCTCGTCGGTCCTCTTGGCACAGCCAAGGGGATTTGGCAAACCCGTGCGGTTGGCCGCGCAGCGCAGGCCGTCGCGACGCCGCCTCGAGCGCGGCGCCGCGGCATCCTTCTGAGGCGGGGCCGCCTCGGAAAAATCTGGGCAGCTCGGCAGCGGGCGATCGGCAAGGGACGTGTGAGCCATGACGGCAGCGACGGCAGCGCCCGAGGGCGGTCGCGACTTCATCCGC
>JBPYEF010000515.1:0-20326 GCA_051985875.1 Hyphomicrobiaceae bacterium | reverse complement strand
CGCGACGGAACTCGAGCCAGATTTCGACGACACGATCGGCGGTCTTCGCGGCGATGTCCTTGACGCTATCCCCGATCTGCTCGGCGATCGATTTCGCCAGCTCCGCGCGCACCTTGTCCTTGGACTCCTTGGCCTTCATCTCCTCGGCAATGATCGGCAGCACCCCATGGCGGAAATCCCAGATGTCCTTCGCGATGAGCACCAACCCGATGCCACCGGCCACGACCGAGACGACGCGGGAGAGGATCGCCCCGACGATGCGCTGGCCGATGCGCTCGCCCATGCTGGTGAGCTGGCGGCGGACGACCAGCAGCACCGTGCCGGCAATGCCCTGGCTGCCCTCGAGCAGAACCTGGCCGGCCGTGATCTGTGCGCCGGCCTTGCTGGCGTCGATGGCGTATTCCTCCTCGGCGCCGGTCGCGACGATGCGGGCGATCGTCGCTCCATAACGCGGCCCGAGGAACGTCTGCATGCACGCGCTCGCTGGTCCGGCGGTGTCGAGGGTGGCAAGCTCGATGCGCTTGCCGATCTCCTTGCCGATGCGCGTTGCCATTTCGGCGATCGCGGCCTTGATCGGGTCCGAACGGTACACTCGCTCGGCGGCGGCGGTGGCGAGTTCCTGAGCCTTTTCCTTCGAGGCCAACGAAGACCACAGCTCGAACCAACTCGATTGGTCGCGCACCTCGCCGATCGCCTGGTCGACCTGCTGGTCAATCACGTCATCGACATTGCCTCGCCGCCACTCGTCGCGGATCAGCGCCTCGTAATCGAGATTGGCAAGCCCCGTCTCCAGCCCATTGCGGGTGAGCGTCTCGATCGCCGTGCGAAAGGCGCCCTCCTCGCGCGCCTGGCAAGCTTCGTATTCGGCGCGCGTCATCGCTGCCGTGGACTGAGCGAGGGGTGCTTGCGCGAGCACGAGGGCGATGGCCGTCAGCCAGCTGACGGCGGCGCGCATGGGGCTGGGAGCTAGGTTCACGTGCCTGCTCTAGCCGGTCGGGGCGCGCCAGCAAAGATGATCGTTGCCGGAAGCGGCGCGGCAGCCTCAGTCGTGCGGCACACCTCTCTTCTCCGATTGTCCAGCAATGCTCGCTGTCGGCCCGCAAATGCTCAGCGCGAGCCCAAAGCACTATAGCCGGGGAATAGCGGGGGAAGTGCGGCAACTGCAGGCGTCGTTCGCGGGCAGTGCAACGTATTGCCGGCCGCGCGCATACGATGGAAAGGCGTTGTACGCGATACGGCGTGTGCCTTCGGCAGCGCAGGGCGTGTTCGTCACCGCGCTGCTTGCTTCGCGCAGCGCCTTCGTCTCGGTCGCAAGCGGCATGCTCGTGTGGGCCGCGGGGAAGTACCCATTCTTTCTCCGTGCTCCCGACCTAGACCGGTTTGCTCGCGGCCGCCGCCGGCTAGGTTGGCATAGCCCTGCTTGAGGCCCGGCAAACAGCGGGAGCGCGGCTGTTGCGAAGGAGAGGTGGCGTAAGCAGAGCGCGCCACGGACAATCGATGCGTGTGGTGTTGCGCGCGCCGGCAACCGGCAGATGCGCGGCCTCACCGTGACCGCGGCCGCAATCGCTGCGCGGTTGGGTCAACGCAGCGTTGGGTTAACGTAAATGTGTACGAAACGGGTTGGCATTCCCCCCGTTCGCGGCTAAAGAGGCCTGGGCCCTGGCGACAAAGGGGCCAGGTGGGGCAAGGGTAAATTCCTCAATGGGTTCGTGAGTCGTGTCGCGTCCGCGTGTGAAGTGCCACGTGTTCATCGACTTCGACGGGACAATCGTGCCGCAGGATGCGAGCGATTTCCTGTTCGAGCGGTTTGCCGATCCCGCATGGCACGATATCGAGGCGGACTGGCGCGCCGGACGGATCGGTTCGCGCGAGTGTATGACGCGCCAGGTCGCGCTGTTGCGCGCGACCCCGACAATGCTGGCCGAAGCGATTGCCACCTTGAGCGTCGATCGTGGCTTTGCGGCCTTCGTGCGCCGCTGTCAGGGTTGGGGCATCGCCATGACGGTCGTGTCCGATGGGTTTGATCGCGTCATCGCCGCGGTGCTCAACAGCGTTGGCGTGACGCTCCCCTACTTCGCCAATCATCTCCTCGCCATCGGACCCGACCGCTGGCGCGTGACCTTTCCCTTTGCACGCAGTGATTGCCGCGCACTCGCAGGCAATTGTAAGTGTGCGTTTACCGAGACGCATGCCGGAGCAGTCAAGGTTGTCATTGGCGATGGGCGTTCGGACCATTGCGTCGCCGGTCGGGCCGATCTGGTGTTTGCGAAAGCTGAGCTCCTCGCGCTGTGCCGCAGTTCCGGGACACCGCATGTCGCCTTCGCCGATTTCTACGACGTCGGCGAGACCCTAGCTGCCTGGCTCGACCAGGAACGCCCAGCGCGCGCAGTGCGCCTCGGCGCCGGCGGGGCGCAGAGCTGAACCATGGACGGATTAAGGAGCGAGGTGTCGCCGATGTCGTTGCGGGATCGCGCGCTGCGCGCTTATCAGGATTGTGGTGGCTGCCCGCGAGCGCGCGGGCAGCGGTCTGTCGTATCGAGGGCGCAATGACGGGCGCCGTTCGCCTGCAGCACAGCGGAGATGCCGGGGCGGCGCCGAGCGAGGCAGAGTTGCTGGCGCTCGAGGCGACGTACTGCTCGCACGGCGACACCGTGCACTACACCGATCCGCCGAAGATTTTCGAGCGCTGCGAAGGCTCCTTCCTCTACGACGCGGAGGGTCGCGAGTATCTCGACTTGCAGATGTGGTATTCGGCGGTCAACTTCGGCTACCGCAACCGGCGGCTCAATGCCGCCGCGCGCCGGCAGCTTGACAGCCTGCCGCAAGTTGCGAGCCAATACTTGCATCGCGAGAAGATCGAGCTTGCTGCTACGCTCGCCCGGGCGGTCGAGCGCAGGTTCGGCGTCAAGGGCCGCGTCCACTTCAATGTCGGCGGCAGTCAGGCGGTTGAGGACAGCCTCAAGCTTGTGCGCAATGCCAAAAGCGGCAAGAGCCTGATGTTTGCCTTCGAAGGCGGCTATCACGGTCGCACCCTCGGCGCCTCAGCCATCACCTCCTCCTACCGCTATCGGCGGCGTTACGGACATTTTGGCGACCGCGCGCACTTCGTGCCGTTCCCGTATCATTTCCGCAGCGGAAGCGGCATGAGCAAGGAGGAATACGCCCACCACTGCGTCGCCGAGTTTGCACGCCTGTTTGCGAACGAATACCACGGCGTGTGGGACCCAAAGGCGGGGCAGGCCGAGTATGCGGCCTTCTATGCCGAGCCGATCTTGGGCACCGGTGGCTATGTCATTCCGCCGAAAAACTTCTTCCCTGAACTCAAGCGCGTGCTCGACCAGCACGGCATCCTTTTGGTCGTCGACGAAATTCAGATGGGCTTCTATCGCACGGGCAAGCTGTGGTCGATCGAGCACTTCGGCGTTACTCCCGACGTCATCGTCTTCGGCAAGGCCTTGACCAACGGGCTCAATCCGCTCTCGGGGATCTGGGCGCGCGAGGAACTGATCAACCCGAGCATTTTCCCACCCGGGTCGACGCATTCGACCTTCAGCGCCAATCCGATGGGGACCGCGGTCGCCCTCGAGGCGATGCGCATGATGGAAGAGACCGACTATGAAACGGCGGTGAAGGCGAAGGGAGCGTATTTGCTCGAGGGGCTTGAAGACCTCAAGCGCCGACACAAGATCGTCGGTGATGTCGATGGCTTGGGGCTTGCCCTGCGCATGGAGATCTGCGAACCCGACGACCGCTTTACGCCGGCAAAGGCGATTGTCGACCGCATGGTCGAGG
Source organism: Hyphomicrobiaceae bacterium (assembly GCA_051985875.1). Taxonomy (GTDB): domain Bacteria; phylum Pseudomonadota; class Alphaproteobacteria; order Rhizobiales; family Hyphomicrobiaceae; genus AWTP1-13. The sequence goes on along the minus strand of JBPYEF010000515.1, from coordinate 16,534 downwards.
AGGGGCTCAAGGGTGATCTTGAAGTCGCCGGCAAACGCTACGGGCTCGTGCTCGACATCGGCGGCTACTACAAGAACGTCGTCACCATGGCCCCGAGCCTGCATATCACGCAGGACGAGATGGATCTGAGCCTGGCGCTGCTCGATCGCCTGCTGGATCGCGTGAGCAAGCGGTGAAGGAGAAGGCGGGCGGGAGGCCGGGAACTTTCCCGGGCCTCCGGCGGGAACAAGCAAACCCGTTGGGGGCTTACAGTGTGCTTGTCACCTTCGTGCTGGCGTTGCCGTGGCCCTGCCGGGCACTGCTGTTAAGCACGAATGAACAATGGCCGAGAATTCGCTCTCGCAAGCGGGGAGCATGCAAATGGGGCAGATATGCTGCGGCAAGCGGCGCATTTGCAAAACGGGGCTCTAGCGTGCTGATGTGCATGGTGCAATGACCAACAAGCCGACCGAAGGCATACCTGACCGCAGCCTCTTCATTCCGGGGGGGCGCCTTGGCGTGTTGCTGATCCACGGCCTGGGGGGTACCCCCGTCGAGCTGCGCTTCATTGCCCAGGGTCTGGCCCGCGCTGGTCACACCGTCTATTGCTGCCAGCTGGCGGGTCATTGCGCCACGCCGGAGGAATTGCGCCGTTCGACCTGGAGCGAATGGTACCAGAGCGTCGAGACGGCGCACGATCGGCTAAAGGCCGAGTGCGACACGATCCTCGCCGGCGGGCTGTCGATGGGAGGCATCCTCGCCCTCGGTCTTGCACAAAATCGTCCCGAGAACGTGCACGGGCTGCTTTTGTATGCGCCGACGCTCAAACTCGACGGCTGGTCGATGCCTTGGTATTCGCGGCCTTTGCAGTATGTACGGCCGCTGCCGGTCAAGCTCGAGTTCGATCTTGCTGAGCACGAGCCCTATGGCCTCAAGGACGAGCGCGTGCGGGCGCTGGTCGCCTCGGCTATGCAGAGCGGGCATGCCGGCCAGGCAGGGGTCTTCAGCACACCCCTGCGCTCGTTCGCCAACTTCAATGCTCTCGTCGCGGTGGTGAAGCGAGGCCTGCACAAGGTCAAGCAGCCGGCACTGATCGTGCATCCCCGTGACGATGACATGGCGAGCATCAGAAACGCGCAGTACCTGCAGACCCATCTTGGCGGGCTCGTCGATACCCTCGTGCTCAACGACAGCTACCACATGGTCACCCTCGACCAGCAGCGCCACATCGTTGCCGAGCGCACGGCAGCCTTCGTGACCTGGCTGGAGAATGGAGTGCGCGAGAAGGCCAAGATCGCCCGCCTCGCCTCCCGCGCGCGCGAATGAGCCCTTAGGCAGCGGGCACGCGGCCAGCGCCCGATCGCGCTCCTGCACGCCCCTCGGGCTCGGGGAATGCAGCCCTCGCCGCCGGCCCCAAAGGCGCCGGCAGAAAGCGGCGTGCTGACCTTGGAAGTCGGCGCGGGAAGAGGCGCGCGCCGGGCCAGCGCGGGTCAAAAGCGCGCAATGCAGGAGAAGGGCATGTGGCAGAATGAGGCAGCATGCGGGCCGTGCGGCGCCATGGCGCCCGAAGGTGGCGCGGGACGGTGGCGGTCGCGGTCGCAATCGCCGCTTCAAGGCGCTATATGCGGCTCGCGCGGCCATTGGCGGCGCAGGCCAACGCTTGCGTCGAGGCGGCGAATAACGCGATGACCTTCACGATCGCCTTCCGCAACCTGATCCACGACCGCGTGCGCCTTGCCGTGACCCTGGTCGGCATTCTCTTTTCCATAGTGCTGGTTGCGGTGCAGCTCGGTCTCTACCTCGGCGCGCGTACCATGATCATCAGCATGATCGATCGCGCCGATGCCGACCTGTGGATCATGGCGTATGGCACCAAGGACTTCGAGGAGGCTCAGCCGATCAACATGCGCGCCCGCTATGAGGCTCTGGCCACGCCTGGGGTCGTGCGCGCGGTCCCGCTGGTCACCTCCTTTGCAGATTGGCGCAAGCCCACTGGCGGCTCGACCCTCGTGGTGGTCATTGGCACGGATGCCGAGGAGGGAGGGCTCAGCCCATGGAATATCGTTGCCGGCGACATCTCGGCACTCGGCGCGCGCGATGCGGTCTTCGTCGACAAGAGTTATCTGTCTGACCTTGCGGTCAACGGCGTCGGCGATACGGCCCAGGTCGGCTCCGGGCGGGTACGCGTCACCGGCCTCACTGAGGGGATCCGCTCCTTTACCGTTTCACCCTACGTGTTCACCACCCTCAATCGGGCCCGCAGTCTGCTCGACATGCCCGCAGATGAGATCACCTACGTGCTGGTCAAGCTGGCGCCCGGAGCGGACGTGAAGGCGGTGCGCGACGCCATCCGCGCCAAGGTACCAGACGGCGACGTACTGACCGCCGCCCAGTTCCGCACGCGCAGCCTCAATCAGTGGCTGTTTGCCACCGGCGCTGGGGTGGCGCTGATTGGCGGGGCGCTGCTCGGCCTCGTGGTCGGCACCGTAATCGTCGCCCAGACGCTCTATTCGAGCACCAAGGATCACTTGAACGAATTTGCGACCCTTCGCGCGCTCGGCTCGTCCTCGGGCTACATCCACAGAGTGATATTGACGCAGGCCGGTCTGAGCGCCGTGCTCGGCTACCTGCTCGGCATGTCGATTGCCCTAATCGTCGTCTACTTGAGCGAGGGAACAGCGCTGCCGATCGTCATGTCGCCCGAGCTCGCCGCCGTGCTGCTGGCGCTGACGGTGGGAATGTGCGGCATCTCCGCCGTCTCGGCGATCGGCAAGGTGATGCGGATCGACCCTGCCATGGTGTTCAACCGATGACCGCCGAATCGCCCATTGTCGGGATCGCTCCCGCTGCGACCGGCGAAGTCATGCTCGACGCGCGCAACATCGTCAGGGAGCTTGGGCGCGGCGCGGGCCGTGTGCGTGCCTTGAAGGGCGTGAGCCTCGAGCTGCACGCCGGCGAGCTGACGCTTTTGATGGGCCCGTCGGGCAGCGGCAAGACCACGCTGCTGTCGATCCTGGGCTGTATTCTGACCCCGACGGAGGGTGCGCTGTGGGTCGCCAAACAGCCAACCGCCGGTCTGCGACCGGAAGAGCTTGCAAGGCTGCGTCGCCGCCACATCGGCTTCATCTTCCAGTCGTACAATCTGTTCGAGACGCTGACGGCCGAGCAAAACGTGCGCGTGGCGCTCGACGTGCGCGGCGAACGGGGCTCGGAGGCGCGGGTGCGCGCGCAGCGCGCCTTGCAGCAGGTTGGGCTGCGCCACAAGCTCAAGGCCTTTCCGCGCAACATGAGCGGGGGAGAGCAGCAGCGCGTCGCCGTTGCCCGTGCAATCGTCGGAGCTCCCTCGGTGATCCTGGCCGACGAGCCTACTGCGGCGCTGGACAGCGAGAACGGGTTGGCGGTCATGCAGCTGCTGTCGGAGATCGCCGCGGACCGGACTCGCGCCGTTCTGGCGGTCACCCACGATCCGCGAACCATACCGTTTGCCAACAGGGTGCTGCGCATAGAGGACGGCCTGATCGTTGGGGAGGAGCGCCGCGCGGAGGGCGTCGAGACGGTGCACGAGCTGGCACGCAACAGAAAGCGCAAGGCCAATGCTTAACAGGGATTCCAGCCTCAACATGCTCATTGTCGCGGCCGTGCTCGCTCTCGGCGTCGGCTACTACGTGCCGCAAACGTTGAGCTCGAGACCGGCCGATCTCGCCAAGGCGGAAGTGCCGGACAAGGTCGGCGCGCCTGGGACACCCGTGTGGGCGGCCTCGGCCCCGGGTCGGGTCGAGCCGTTCGACGGCGAAATCCATGTCTCGGCGCTGCTACCCGGCCGTATTGCCGAAGTGCTGGTTGCGCGCAACGACAAGGTGAGGGCGGGGGATCTCATGGTGCGCCTCGACGATGAGGACCTGCTCGCGCGTCAGAGCGCCGCCGTGGCGGAAGCGGCGATCCGCAAGCGCGAGCGCGATGCGACCGAGGCGACGGGCAGGCAGGCTCAGGATCGGCGGACCAATGAGGATGCGGTCGCCACCGCGGAGCGCCAGATTTTCCAGGACCGGGAGGACCTCGACCGCTTACTCCGCGCCGCCCGGCGCGGTACAGCGAGCCAGGCCGATCTCGACAAGGCACGCGCCGCCGTCGCCAACGCCACGGAGCGCCTCGAGCAGGCGCGCGCCGGACTACGCAAGGCGCTCGCCGCGGAGGGACTGCCCGCGCCGACCCGCGCCGAGGCCGCGCTGGCGGCGGCCCGGGCGGACCTGTCGGCAGCGGAGGCGGCGGTGGAGAAAACCCGCATTCGCGCCCCCGCCGATGGAACCGTGCTCGCCGTCAATGCCAAGGTCGGCGAGGCGGTTGCTCCCTCGCCGGAGAACGTCCTTGTCACCACCGCCAATTTGGCGCACTTGCGTGTGCGCGCGGAGTTCGAAGAGCGCGACCTATCCAAACTGCGCGTCGGCCAAACCGCGATCATTCGTTCCGACGCGTTCCCTGGCAAGGACTTCGACGGCCGGGTTGCGCTGCTGGCGCAGTCGCTGGGCCCGAGCAAAATCGGTCAGCGCGGCCCGCGCAAGCCGACCGATGTCGATGTCCTCGAGGCGCTGATCGATCTGACGGGTCAGCCGGAGTTGCTGACGGGAATGCGCGTCGACGTCTTCCTCAAGCCGGAAGCCAACGCCTCGGCGGCGATCACCGCACCTGCACCACAGGCGACGGCTCAGTCGCGCTGAGACCAGGGCACGCCGAGACTAGGGCGCGTCGTGCTGCCCGATGGCGTTCAGTGAACCCGAGCTCATGGTTCGCTCGCGGGAACCGTGGGAGATCCCCGTCGCGCGGCGCCGGCGCTTCGTGCTACGTGTTGTCACGGCATCAGCGTGCTTGGGACGGCGCTACGAGGTCGTGGGGAGGGCCCCTAACGAGCCCCGGGGTGGTGTGCTGGGCGGCGGTCCCAGGACAACCTGTCTGCGCAAGCCTCCTTGGCGTGCCGCGAGCACGTGGCGCCTGATCGCAAGAGGACCCATGGCAATCCGCATCCCCAGGCGTCTCGCAGCGCTGCTGTTGCCGGTGCTAGCCCAACTGGCCATGGCGCTGCCCGCTCAAGCCGGACCGGCGCTGCTGTTTGACGCTGCCGAGGGCAGGGTTCTCTACGCCGAAGACCCCGACGACCAGTGGCATCCTGCCTCGCTGACCAAGATCATGACGGCCTACATCACCTTCGAGGCGATCAAGGAGGGCAAGCTCGCATTGACCAGCAAGATCAGCTGCTCAGAGCTTGCCAACAGCCAATCTCCCAGCAAGGTTGGACTGCCGGTTGGGGCGCAGATGACAGTCGAGCAGGGCCTACAGGCGCTGATCGTCAAGTCGGCCAACGATGTCGCTGTGATGCTTGCCGAGGCAGTCTCCGGATCGCAGGAGGCTTTTGTCGAACGCATGAACGCCACGGCCGCCCGCCTTGGCATGACGCGCACCAAGTTTGCCAATGCCAATGGTCTACCCGATCCCCAACAGGTGACCACCGCGCGCGATCTTGCCCGGTTGTCCGGCGCCGTGTTGCGCGATTTTCCCGAGCATACGGCGCTTTGGTCGCTGCTCGAGGTGCGTATTGGCAAGCGCCGCCTGCACAGCCACAACGCCCTGCTGACCAACTACGAGGGAGCGGACGGCCTGAAGACCGGGTTTATCTGCGACAGTGGGTTCAACGTGGTGGCAAGCGCCACCCGGGACGGTGTGCGGTTGATCGCGGTGGTGCTGGGCGAGCCTACGGGGCGCGAGCGGACCCTGCGCGCCGCTAGTCTTTTGGAATACGGCTTCCAGACGCGGGCGTGGCAGGCGCTATTCGATGCGCCGACGCTGGTGAGCATGCCGCTTGCGGCCGACGCCAAGGGCCCAACGACCATGCGCGACGCCGTGGTGTCCTACGAGTGTGGGACCGCCAGGCGCCGTGTGCCCAGAGTGCGCCGCAACAAGGCGCAGCCAGTCGCTGGCGACAAGGGCGCGGTCGCCGCACCGCACAAGGCCGTGGCCCGGAAGGCCGCTGCGCCTGCTGTCAAGCCGCAATAACCCTCCAGCGAGCGTGACCGGCGTTGCGGCGGTGGGCGGTGGGCGGTGGGACGCCGCGACGCGCAAGCCGCGCCCTTAGGTTCCCGCAGCGATCACCAGGGTCCAGAATGTCTTGAACTCGGTGCGCGGGTCCTGCACCAGGGCAATACCCATGTGCTGGGCGTCGGGCAGCAGCAGATTTCTGTTATGATCGGGGCTGTTCTGCCAGCCCTTGATCACTTCCTCAATCGTCACCTGGCCGGTTCCGACGTTCTCAGCCGCGAGCTTGGCGTTGTATCCGGCGCGCTTTACACGATCCCACGGATTGGAGCCGTCCGAGCCGAAATGCGAGATCCGATCCCATTTCGCAAGATCGCGCGAATGGGCCTTGGCGGCCTCGGTGAGCATGGCGTTGAGCTGCAGCGGTCTCAGCCCCCTTTGCCGGCGGTAGCTATTGATTAGGTCGCGCGCCTTGGCGGGATCGAGATGGGTGGCCGAGTAGTCCCGGTCGGCGAGCGCGCCGGCGGGTGCCTTCTCGAAGGTGCCGCGCGGAATCTTGTCATCGGCGTTGGCAACGCGTACGCCCGTTGCCGCGCCAAGCCCGGTGCTGCTCGAGCCGCCGCTTTGACTGCGGCCCGACAGGAGGGATCCGGTGGGCGTGTCCTGTTCGGCATACCCGGCCGAGATCGGACTCGCCATGCTGCAGCCGGCGAGGCACAGCACAATGGCTGCGCAGAGCATTACGCGATACATGGCGCTACTGCCGATCGGGAACTGCGACCGCCGCCCACAATGGCCCCAATCCATTAACCGCGCGTTAACGAAAGGATGGTGGCTGCGCCTTATGGCACACGATGCAACGGCTTCGCGGTCCAAGGTTCCCTCAAACGCTCTGTTGTACCGGCGCTCACTAGGCGGCGCCGGAAGGGGCGCGCTACCCCGGTTCCCCCCACATCGCCAATCGGACACCGCAATTGAGACGTGAGTTGGGCCGAGCGTTGCGGGCTTTGCGGCAAGTATCGACCGCGAACGTCCGCCGCGATGCGTCGACCCCTTGGCGTTCCGCGGCGACTTCTCCAGAATGCCACCGCCTGCGGTGATTCGCGCGTGCGCAGGACGCTGCGGAATTGCCGACCGGACGAACGCTCAGCGCGCTCCGGCCCCGGCGTGGGGAGGCTTACCCAATGAAGGCTGCTGCGCAAGGGTCTGCGGAGGCCGATGCGCCGATCGATGGCGAACGGCTGCGCGCGCTCGTGCTCGCCTTGGTGGCCGGCGCGCGGCGGGGGCTGCACAAGTCGGAGGTAAGGAGCGTCCTGCTGCCGCTCACTGCGCATCGTCTCACGCCGGCGCAGGGCACGGCGGCGATCGAACGGGAGCTCGAGGCGCTGGCGCGGGCCGGGTTGATCGCCGGCAGCGGAACGCGCTTGGTCGCGAGTGCGGCCGGCAGGAGTCAAGCTGTCGTCTTCCTTGGCGTCGGCGACGGGCGCGCGCTGCCCGAGGGCGGTGATGCTTTGCTCGCGGAAATGGCGCTCAAGGCACTCGGCAAGGCGCGTGGCGCGCAGCGCAGCAAGGCGCTGGCCACGCGCGACGGGCTGCGGCTCGCCGTCGTGCAGCATGCCTATGGCGTGGTGCTCAGGGGCATGGCGACGCCGGCGCGGATGCGCTCGGCGCTGGCCGCGATCGCCCTGGAGCGAGCCTTCGCCCACCAGCTCACCCCCGGCCGGCTCGGCCTGTCGGCCAAGGCGGAGCGGGTCCTCGCCGGCCAGCTCGCGCAAAAGCCCCGCGACCACGGCACCGACAAACGCCTGATCGCGGCGCTCGCCGGCGATCACTTGGGCAGCTCGCGCACCGAGCTCCCGGCGCTGCGCCTGCGGGTGCTGCAGCGCTACCTCGACCTCCCGCGGCAGCGCGTACGCGGTGGAACCGAGGCGCGCTCCAGCCCGCCGACGGTCCGCCCCACCCCGCGCCCCGACCTCGGCGGTTTCGCCAGGGAGGTGCGTACACACGCGGCGAGCAGCGCCCAGGGGTGGGCGGGAGATCGCAAGGCCTACATCTCGCACGTGTGGCGCTTGCTGTGCGAGAGGCGGCCGGAGTGGGGACTATCCGAGATCGAGTTCAAGTGCATGCTGGCGGAGGCGCACCGCGCGGGCGAAGTGTTGCTCGCCAACGCCGACCTCAAGGACAAGAGCAGCCTGCGCGACGTGCAGGATTCGGCGCTCGTCTACAAGAATGCCGTGTTTCACTTCGTGCGGGTCGACGTCTGAATCGGCGGCTCTAAACGCGCAAGGGCGTGAGGCTTCATGCCATCGGAAGGACGAGATGCGCCGGACGGGCTGACCGCGGCGTTCGAGCACAGCATCACCTGGGAGGACGACCTCTGGCGGGCCGATCCGGTCGACGTCGAGGCCATCCACGCACAAGCGCGGCGCAAGTTCCAGCTGCTGCTGGAGGCCGTCACGGACGGGGATGCCGGACGCGGTCAGGGACGCGTGCTGTTGCTGCACGGCCAGTCCGGAGCCGGCAAGACGCACCTCATTCGCGCGCTGCGGACCTTCGCCCACCGTGCCGGCAAGGCCTACGTCGGTTATGCGCAGATGACGCCGGACGTCGCCAACTATGCCGATTACTACTTGCGTCGTCTGATCAATTCGCTGGAAAAGCCCTACAACCCGGATGCCGGCGGAGAGAGCGCGCTGACGCGTCTCGCCAACCGCCTGACGAGCGACGCGGGACTGCTCGACAAGGTCGCGCGGGATCGGCTGCGCGAGGACAAGCTCGGCGACCGCGAACTGGCCAAGTTGGTCTTGTCGCTTGCCGACGCTATTGTCGCATCGCCAAAGCTCGCCCCGGCGCACCCGGACATCAATATCGTGCGCGCGCTGCTGTATTTGCAGCGCTGCGATCCGCGCATCGACCAGCGCGTGCGCCAATACCTCTACGGCCGACCGTTGACACCGCTTGCCGCGGACGCGGTCAGTGCGCTCGACCCGAACGGCAGTGAGGGGCGGGCCTTCGAGATCATCGAGGCGCTCGGGCGCCTGATGTGGGCGGTTGACCGCGCCGCCCTGGTGTTCTGCATCGACCAGGTCGAGGACCTGCGCTTTTTTGACGACTATGTGGAGCGCTTCCAGAAGGCTACGCGCGACCTGATTCAGATCGCCAACCGCGTTCCGACGGCGATCGTCCTGATCTCTTGCCTTGGGGATTTCTACGGCAAGGTGCGCGAGGTGCTGGCGCAACCTTATATCGACCGCATCGAGAAGGCGGGTCCCGTGCCGCTGGTCGAGACGCGAACGGTTGAGGAAGCGCGGCAGATCATCGCCAAACGGCTCGGGGCCGCGGGCGGCAATGCCGGGGCCGCCGATGCGAGCCAGTATTTCGGTCCGCAATTCTTCGAGGAATTTCGCGGGCTGTCGACGCGCCGGATCTTGGAGTTGGCGCAGATGCGTGCGCGCGCGGTCGAGGGCGAACCGTCACCCCGGGTTGCCGAGAGGTCCGGCGGCTTTATTTCCACGCTCGCCGCCGCACTGGGGTTTGCCGATGCGCGCGATACGACCGAGGCCGAGCCCGAGATCGATTTCCGCGAGCTCTGGCAGGTGTTCACGGCGCAGTCGGAAGCGGAGATACCCGCCGATGACCAGGCGCTGCTCGAGGTGCTGACCGGTGCGCTAACCTTGGCGCGCGAGGAATGGCGGCGCGGTCTTGAGCTGGCGCTCGAGCGGCCGGCGATCGCCGACGATCTCCCCGCCCTCGATCTCACGCTGCGGCACGAGGCCGGCTTCGCCGCGGAGCTGCGCCTGTTCCTGTGTAACCGGCCGACGCAAGGCGGTGGCCTCAAGCGGCAGCTCGATCGGCTGCTGCCGGCGATGACAGGCAAGAGCTGCCTAATGCTGCGAGCGAGCGATATCCCGGCCAACCGCAAGAACCAAACGGCACAGGCCTTCCGCAAATTCCGCGACGGAGGGGGGCGCCCGGTGCTGGTGCCGATTTCCGATTGGGAACGCATGATGATGGTGCGCGAGTTCCACGCGCAGCACCGCGATGATCCAGGCTTCGCGGCATGGTTCCACAAGGCCAAGCTGCTCGCCGAGATCCCGGCGCTCGCGCAGATCCTGCGCCTCGATCTGCTCGGCCAGCGGGGGCGTGCGGCCGCGAACGCCAGGGGAGCGGCGGAACAGCCCGCGGCCCCGTCACCGCCGGAGCGCGAGTTGCCGCTCGCGCTGCTGCTCGACGAGGCGGGCAACGGCAAGACGAGCATCTTTGCCGGGCACGCGCTCAGCACCAACAAGGGTATCACGCTCAACAAGGACGTGTTGAAGCGGCATGCCGCGGTGCTCGGCGGATCGGGTTCGGGCAAGACCACGCTGGCGCTGTGCATCATCGAGCAGCTGCTGCTCAAGGGCACGCCGGTGGTACTGATCGATCGCAAGGGCGATTTGTGCTCCTACGCCAACCCGGACGTGTGGCGCACCCTCAACGGGGAGTTCGGGGAACGCCGTGGCGAGCGCGAGAAGCTCGCCGATGCCATCGACGTGGCCGTCTACACGCCCGGCCGCGCGTCCGGCCGCCCAATTTCGATCACCCTGCTGCCGCACGGGATCAACGAGCTGCCCGACCAGGAACAGCAGCTGCTTGCCAACCTGTCGGCCGCGGCGCTCGGCGACATGCTGCATCTGAAGAATTCCGCAACCCACCAAAAGCAGTCGGGCACGCTCTCGGTCGCACTGCGCATCCTCGGCAGCCGCTCGAACAAAGAGGTGACGCTCGCCGACCTCATCCATTTGCTGGAGGAGGAGGATCCCGAGCTCAGCGAGCTGACGCAGCGCATGGATCCCTCCGGGCGCATCCGCCGTGATCTCGTCGCCCAGCTCGACAGCTTACGGCACCGCAATTCCGCGCTGTTTGAGGGCGGCGGCGAGCCGCTGCGCATGGAGGCGCTGTTGGGTATGGGCCGCTATGGTCGTACCGACGGGCGCACGCGCCTGTCGATCATCTACACCGGCCTGCTCGGCGACAATGAGAACGTGCTCTTCTGGGTCGCGCAGTTCCTGTCCGAGGCGCTGCGCTTCTGTCAGCGCAACCCCAACGACGCGCTGCAGGCCGTCGTCATGTTCGACGAGGCCGATCTGTACATTCCCGCCAATGCCAAGCCGGCCACCGCCGAACCGCTGCAAAGCCTGCTGAAGCGCGCCCGATCCGCAGGCCTCGGCATCATGCTCGCAACACAGTCGCCCGGTGACCTCGACTACAAGTCGCGCGACCAGATCACCTCATGGTTCATCGGTCGCGTGCGCGAGGACACCGCTCTACGCAAGCTCAAGGCTGCGTTCCAGAGCGAGTCCGGGCTCGATCCGGCGGTGGTGCTGCCTGGCCAGACGGTCGGCGAGTTCCACCTTGTCCAAGAGGGGCTGGTGCGACCGATGCGTGCCCACCGCTCGCTGATCAGTGCCGAGCAGGTCGCCTTCGATCGCATCGAACAGTTGGCGCGCGAGACCAAGGGCCAAGACGAAAAGCAGCTGCGTCTGTTCACATGAGCCGAGCCCTAGCACGCGAGGCGAGCGCACGAGCCGCCCGTCGAGCAGAACCCGTCCAACAGGACCAGTCCAACAAAAAATGATTTGCGGACGCGGCGAAGCCGCGAAAATCGGGTGCAATCCGCTGATTATTCGGCTATGTTGAGCGCAGAGGGAAAGACGTCGGCTCACTCCGAGAGCGGGAGAAAGAGCAGGAAAACCGGCGGTTAACGCCGGTCAATGCGTATGGTTGCGGGGTCGTGCGGTGATTGATAAGTCCTTTGTTATCATGGTGTTGGCGTGCACCATGGCTCCGATCGTCGGTGCGGGCATCTACCTCGTCGTGCTGCTCTTCTGAACGCGAAAGTTCGAAGGTGCGGGTGCCGGGCTGCGGGTCCGGCGCGCGGACGTAGCATCGCGCTGCGGTGGACCCAGCGGCTGTGCCGCGCGGGTGCCGGGGAGAAATGTGCATTTTCTGATGGCTGAGTGCGGTGCAGAACACGCCGCACGGCGCGCCCGAGCGGACGGCGCAGCCTGCGTAGGGAGGAGCCAATGAAGCTCGTACGCTTCGGGCCGGCGGGTGCGGAGAAGCCCGGACTGATCGACCGCGAAGGGCACGTGCGCGATTTGTCCGCGCATGTTGCCGATATCGGCGGCGCGACGCTGTCGCCGGGAAGCCTGGCGCGCCTCGCTGCGATCGATGCCAGCACGCTGCCGCGGGTGGCGGCGGGCGTGCGTCTTGGCGCACCGGTTGCAGGCGTGCGCAATTTCATCGCCATCGGTCTGAACTACGTCGACCATGCCACGGAGACCGGCGCGGCGATCCCGAGCGAGCCGATCATTTTCAGCAAGCTTGCCAACACGATCGTCGGCCCCAGCGACGACGTGATGATCCCCCGTGGTTCGAGCAAGCTCGACTACGAAGTCGAGATCGCCTTCGTGATCGGCACCAGGGCGCGCTACGTCGCCGAGGATGCCGCGCTGAGCCATATCGCCGGCTACTGCATCTGCAACGACGTTTCGGAGCGCAATTTCCAGCTCGAGCGTGGCGGCCAATGGATGAAGGGCAAGTGCGCCGAGACGTTCGGGCCCCTCGGTCCGTGGTTGGTGACGCGCGATGAGGCGGGTGACGTGCAGAACCTGGCGATGTCCCTCGACGTCAACGGCGAGCGGCGTCAGACCGGCAACACCAAGACGATGATCTTCAGTATCGCCCACCAGCTGCACTACATCTCGCAATTCATGGTGCTCGAGCCGGGCGATGTGGTGACGACCGGCACGCCGCCGGGCGTCGCCGCCGGCATGAAGCCGCCGCGGTGGCTGCAGGCGGGCGACGTCATGGTGCTGAAAATCGCCGGCCTGGGCGAGCAGCGCTGCAAAGTGGTGCCGTTTCGCGAGTGACTGGGCTGGCCCCGGGGCAGAACGCCCGCGGGAATGGCGGCAGGCGGCTCAGTGCAGCTTGCCGCCGCTTTGCGCGGCGGCGATCGACGCTGTCGGGCCGGCCTCGTTAAGGTGATCGATCTGGCGCCGCACCAGGTTCCAGGCGCGCTGGTCGCTCCAATCCATGGTGTCGAGCTCGGCCTTCAGCTTGCGCAACCGTTTGAGCAGCAGCTCCTCGTCCCCGGTCAGGGAATTTTCAGCAAGCGCCTCTTCCAGTCCCGTCACCAGGCGGTCGAACAGCCGGCCTTCCGGTAGCAGCAGCAGCGCCGGGAGCAGCCTCGATATGTCGGCCGCCGTCCTGCTCAGCAGATCCTGTGCGCTGCTGTCGTGGGCAAAGCGTGAGCCAAGCGCGTTGTGCGCGGCCTCGAGGGCGCGCTTATTCTCGTGTTCGACGAGCTTCAGCTGCTCGTTGAGGCCGTGGTGGCTCGGCGCTTGCATCTTCAGCGCGTTGGCGGCGGCGATCGCCTGGCCGGCGATTCCCGGATCGGCCACCCGGTCGAGCGCCGCCTGCGTCAAGCCGAGCGCGTCGAGCAAGGTCTCCTGGAACTGGTGCGCGAGGTCGGCGCCTTGTGGCGGCAGCGCGGCATGGACGGCACCGCTCAGCAGGCGCCCCGAGGCGTGAGCGGCAATCGCCCGGCTCGGCACGAGACGCCCACCCCAGGCTATGCCGGCCGGTTCGCCGGGTGCCAACAGTGCGCGGGCGCGAATGCGTGCGAGCGCCTTGTAGAGTTCTCCGTGCACGTAGTAGCGATCACGCTCCTTCTTGTCCTGGCGCACGACGCGCAAGCTCGACCCCGCGGTCAAAACGTTGCGCACCGGGCGGACGTGGCGCGCCTCCACCTCGCCGATGAAGATCTCGGCGGTGTAGCCCTGGTCGCTCTCGATCGGGTGCAGGTGGCGCAGGATCGCGTCAGCGGTCTCCCCGACGGTCGGCAGCAGCGCCTCGGTCATGCGCGTCTCGAGCTCGTTCAGCTCGAGCGCGCGCCGCGATTCCTCGGGGCGTCGCTTCAACTCGCGCTTGATCACCTCGCACAGGAACTCATAGAGCTCGGCGCGCACCAGGTAAGTGCCGAGGCGCTGCGTCTGGCGCACGGCGCCGATCGTCGCACCGGCATTGAGAACGTCGCGCACCCTGGCGGCGCTCTCCGGGTGCAGCTCGGCGAGATTGACCACGTTGGTGAAACCCTCGACGGGGGCGATGGGATGCATCGCCTCGCGCGCGGCACGCGCCTTCTCGAAGGTGTCCGGCAACAAGGCGGCTTCGATGATTGCCTGCAGCTGGTGGGCGCTGCGCGCTTTCGGGCTCGGCACGTCTGAGAGCGGCGAGCGCAGCGCCTGGGCGCCGAACAGACCCGACATGAACACCAGCGCGTCGACGCCGATGGCCAGCACGAGTGAGAGGTAGGCGAGGCGGTTGCCGTCCAGGAAGGCGTTCCAAGTGACGACGAAGCGGTGTGCCTTGTCGTCGCGGTTCATGTCGATCCCCGCGAGGGTTGCGCCGATCGCCGCCGAGTCCCTGCTGATCAGCCCGGAATCCTGCAGGCACTTGCGGCCAAATCCGAGCAAGGCGTCGGTTGTCGTGTACCTGGCGAGCTTGTCGCCGCCGGCGCAGTTGCCGTCATAGGCGGCGAGCCCCGCGTTGAGGGCAAACACGCGTGCGGATGCCTCCGCGGCCTGCTTGGGGTCGCAATCGATCGCGCGCACCCGCTCCTTCAGTGCCGCGGTGCTCGCCATCGCCCCGAGCAGATGCGTGCACTGTTGCTGCAGCACGGCGAGATGCTCAGCGGTCGGCTGTTGCCGGAAGGTTGCACGCGCCCGCTCGAATGCCGGCAGCACGCGCCCAGGATCGGCGCGCGCTTCCTCTTCGTCACTGCTGACGAGCCCGGCGGTCTTGATGCGCTGCCCCGCGGTTTCCGCCTCACCCTTGAGCTTCGCCAGGTCGCCATCGATGGTGGACAGCTCGCGTTCGACCTGCGCAATGCGCGTCTCGGTCGCGGCCAGACGCTTCTGCGCATCCTTGGTGCGCTCCTGGCCGATTTTGTACTGGTCGTTGAGGGTGGCAAGCTCGCTCAGGCGCTGGCGGTAGACCGGGCCCTTGCCCTGTTTCATGGTGCCTTCGACGCCCCGATCCTCGGCAAGGCTTTCGACGCGCTTGGCATCGATCTCCTTGGCCTTGGCATCGAGCTCGCTTTTGTGCTGCGCATAGTCGGCGGCAAGCGCGGGGCGTTCCGCCTTGAGGCGGGATAGCTCCTCGCCGAGCGAGACCTTCTTGACCGCGAGCCCGGCCTGACTGCTCTCGGCCGTGGCGATGCGCTCCTGCTGCTCGGCGATGGCGCGGCGGCGCGCCTCCATCTGCTGCACGAAGTACTTCTCGATCTCGCCCTGCGACCCATGTGCCGCCTGCGCGAGCGCCGTCAAATTCTGGTCATACGCCTTCCAGCCGTCGGTTCCAAACAGCCGTTCGGCCTCCTCGATCTGGCGCTTCTTGGTGAGCGCGCCAACGTCGGCGATCACGCCGCCGATCTGGCTGATGGTGCGAATTTCCGCCGCGCGCTTGCGCTGCTCAGCGGGAAAGATGGCATTGAAGTGAGAATCGAAGGAGAAAAACACGCTCGCCGACATCGAGGCCAGCAGCATCACCCACAACACCGCATTCTTGACGATCAGGCGCAGGCTTTGCACGTAGGGGGTGGCGAGCTCGCCGCCGCGGCGGAAGCCGAACACCAGCACGGCGATCAGCAGGAGCACGAACAGGAAGTAGGTGCCGACATCGGTCAGGCGCACCACGTCGGCCTCGATTCCCGTCCTGGTGATCAGCAACGCATGCGCTTGGTGCAGCACCCAGTAGAAGGCGATTGCCACCAGCGAAAGCCCGAGCAGCATGCCAATGACTGCGTCGGCGAGGCGCAGCCGTCGGCCCTCCGGGCTGCGCTGGTTCATGCCGACCGCGAAGCTCTCTCCGATCAGCCAGGCGACGATCAGCATCACCCCCTGGATGCCGAAGGCGATGAATACCGATAGCAGCGGTGCGCTCGTGAAATTGCGCAACCCGTCGAACGTCGTGTAGGCGGAGGCGAGCGACAGAGCGACGCCTGTCGCGGCGAGCAGCGTCAACTGCCAATTGTCGGTTAGCGCCTTCTCGATCGCATGACGCACGGGGTTGTTGCCGGCCAGCAGCAGCAAGGCCCCGCCGGCGAGCAGGTAGGGATAATACTGGGTGAAGACGAGGAGGAGAAAATCCGACAGGGCCTTGATGTCCATGCCTTACTCTCCCCTCTCGGAGCCCCGCGCGGCGTCGAGGGCAAAGGCGCTTGTCGGGCGCGCCGGCAGCGAACGCAGCGCAAGGCCCGCGCCCGAGCCATATTTAGAGCGCGTGTCACGATCGCCGCGGATGCGGGCGCTTTGTCGGCGCGAATGCGGCGTTTTTTGGCGGTGGAGCATATCGTCGAAAGGTTGGGGTCACGGTGCGCGCGCCATCTCATGCAGGAAATGGCGCGCTTACGGCGCATTAATGCACCGGAGCGGCTCCCCTTGGTCGGACGACGATTAAATATTCTTAATGGGGGCGAGATGTGGCG
>JBPYEF010000514.1:0-9474 GCA_051985875.1 Hyphomicrobiaceae bacterium | reverse complement strand
CTCGGCAGCGCCCCGCCCGCGGCTGCCGGCACACCCACTACGAAAGTCTATGTCGATCGCATTAATATCTTATGATTAATGGAAAAATTCCGTTACGCCCACGTTCGCCGGGCGCATCGGGACAACCTGCCCGGTTTCATCGTCACCGCAAAGGGCGTTAGCGTCTGTCCGGCGGCCGTGCTGCCTGCCAACCACAGGCGTCTGGGCGGCTCGGCGATTGGTGCGATCTCTCCACAATTCAAGGACGGCGGCGATGGCCCCGCGTTAGGGAGGATGGATATGTCTCGAATTGGCAGGCGAAAGTTTCTGAAACTCTCCGGTGCCGGGGCGCTGGCGGCGCGAACCGGGGGCATCGCGGCCGCGGTGCAGGCGGGGCGTGCACCCGCATACGCCCAGGGCGCGACGGTTCACTGGCTGCGCTGGAACGACTTTGTGCCGTCCTCCGACGAGCTGCTGCGCAAGGAGCTGATACCGGCCGGTGAAAAGGCGCTCGGCATCAAGCTGACGCTCGAGACCATCAACGGCAACGACATCCAGGCGCGCACGACCTCGGCGATCCAATCGGGAACCGGGCCGGATGTCATCTGTGGCCTGAACAACTGGCCGCAGCTCTATGCTGACAGCGTCGTCGACGTTTCCGATCTGTGCGAGGAGATCGGCCGCGCGCAGGACGGCTTCTACAAGGAGTCAAAGGTCGTCGCCAACGACGGCAAGAAGTGGATCGCGGTGCCCTGGTGCGTGCTCGGAGCGCTGATCGCCTACCGCAAATCGTGGCTCGACGAGGCGGGCTACAGCACGTTTCCTGACACGTGGGATACCTACCGCGAGGCGGGCAAGAAGCTCAAGGCCAAGGGCAGGCCGCTTGGCCAGACGCTCGGACATACCTTCGGCGACGCCCCGACCTTCAGCTATCCGTACTTGTGGTCCTGGGGCGGCAAGGAGGTGGAGGCGGATGGCAAGACGGTCGTGCTAAACAGCAAGGCGGCGATCGACTCGGTGAAATTCATGACGGCGTTCTGGAAGGAGGCACACGATGAAGGCGGGCTCGCCTGGGACGATACCAGCAACAACCGGGCTTTCCTCTCGGGCACCATCAGTGCGACGCTGAATGGTGCGTCGATCTACTTGCTGGCCAAGAGCAAGCCCGAGACGTATCTGACCGAGAAGGGGACGCCGCTGTGGCAGGACATCCTGCATGCGCCGTTGCCCAAGGGTGCGGCGGGCCAGTTCGGCTACCACTTGCCAATGTCCAACATGCTGATGGGGTATTCCAAGAATCAGAAGGCAGCAAAGGACTTCATCCGCTGGATCACGTCCAAGGACGTCTATCAGAAGTGGTTCAATTCCCAGCAGGGCTATTCCGTCGGAGCCACGACCATCTGGGAGAAGGATCCGCTCTGGGACAAGGATCCCGTCATGCTTCCGTTCCGCGTTGCCGCGCGCGCCGGCCAGTTCCCGGGCTATGCCGGTCCGGCGGACGCAAAGGCTGCCGAGGTACTGAGCAAGTACCTGATAACCGACATGTACGCCAAGGCGGTGCAGGGCATGGCGGCGGAGGACTCGGTAAAGTGGGCGCACGAAGAGGTTGCCAAGGTGCACGCCTAGTCGGCGCCTGATACCTCGGGCACCGCGCTGCGCCAGATCCGTCGCCGCGCATTTTCTGGGCGGCGGCGGGTAGCAGGGCGGGCGCCTGCGGCCATGCGGAATTGTGCCTGGCGCCGACCATTGAGGGGCAGGGCGTGGTGCGTTCAGCCGCAACGTGGCGCAGCGTCGCCTAGATGACGTGGTCCGGCGCGAGGCGGCACGCCTGATCTCCGGCCTCCACCTGCAAAGTGGAGTGGCGGATGCCAAAACGCCGCGCCAGCGCCTCCTCGGCGGCACTCAGGAAGGCATCGTCGAGACCTGCCCCCGGCCGCACCAGGTGTGCGGTCAACGCCGTCTCGGTCGTGCTCAAGGCCCAGATGTGCAGATCGTGCACCTCAGTGACGCCGGGCAACGTGCCAAGGCAGTGTTCGACCTTGGCACGATCGATCGCCTGCGGGATGGCATCGAGCGACAGCTCGAAAGAGTGACGAAGCACGCCCCAGCTTCCCCACACGATGAACGCGACGATCAACAGGCTGATCGCGGCGTCGATCCAGTACCAGTGCGTCAGGTAGATGATGCCGCCGGTGACGAGTACGCCAAGTGAGATGGCGGCATCCCCGAGCAGGTGTACGACCGCGGCGCGAACGTTTAGATCCGTCGTGCGCCCGGCCGCCAGCATCCATGCCGATGCGGCGTTGACGGCAATGGCGGCCGCCGCGACCACCACGACGGTCGCACCGGCAACGGGGCCTGGCTGCAGTAGGCGCTGTACGGCCTCTAGGGCGATGGCGCCGGTGGCAATCAGAAGGATGAGGCTATTGAGCAGCCCGGCAAGGATCGAGGCGGACCGCCAGCCGTAGGTGAAGCGCTGCGTCGGCCGCCAGCTCGCGACGCCGTGTGCGCCCCAAGCGAGCAGCAACCCCAATACGTCCGCAAAATTGTGACCGGCGTCCGCCAGCAGCGCAACGGAGTTGGCGATCACGCCGTAGATCACCTGCGCGAGGATGAGGGCAGTATTGAGCGCGACGGCGGCGGCAAAGGCACGGTTGAAGTCTACGCCCGCATGATGCGCGCAGCCGCCGGCCGAGCCGTGATTGGTACCGTGATCGTGATCGTGAACTCGGCTCATCACCAAGATTACCAGCAACGGCAGGGGGCATCGGCAGGTGCCCGGCCGGCCGATCCGGCGGCCACCTGGAAACGGCGGCCAAGCTAGCCGCATTCGCGGCGCAGAGGAAGCCGTCGCAGCCCCTTCCCCCGCAAATGCGCCAAGCCAGGTTGCGGGCGCCGGCATGGCGCGCAGCCGCCGCCGGGTGCCCCTTTGCCGGTGCAGGCTGTCTCGCAGGGCGAGGTGCACTGCGGCGGCTAGCCCACCGAACGACCAGCGCGCAACCTCCCCGCGGCGGGCGCCGCGTCGCGGCGCGCGGCGGCGGCGGATGAGGTGTGCAGCGTTGCCGCACCCAGCCGTTGCCGTGCTGGCGGTCTAGGCGCTGTGAGGGCAACAGCGAGCGGTGCGATCGTCCGGCGATGTGCAGGAGGCTTGACGGGCAGCGACGTGCGTCATCTGCGCGTGGTTGTGCGGCTCGCTCTCGCGCAGGAACCGGGCAATGCGCGGTGCGATCAGCGTACGAAAACGAGTGCCGTTGAAGATGCCGAAGTGCCCGACGCCGGGGCACTCGATGTGCAGCTTACGGCGCGCAGGCACGTTGCTGCAGAGCGTCTGCGCAGCGCGGCATTGGCCGCGGCCGGTGACATCGTCGTTTTCGCCCTCGATGGTTAACAGCGCCGGGCGGTGGATCGCGGCAAGATCGACGCGCCGCCGGCGCGTTCTCATCAGCGCGCGTGGCAGCAGATGGCTAACAAATACGCTCTCTAGCGTTTGCAGGTAGAATTCTGCGGTCAAATCCATCACCGCGAGATATTCGTCGTAGAACGCGCGTTGCTTGGCGGACAAATCGCCGTCCCCGCGCACGAGATGTGCGAACATGGCGCACTGTGCCCGCATGTGCCGACCGAGGTTCATGCTCACGAAGCCCGACAGCTGCAGAAACCCCGGATACACCGCGCGACCGTGGCCCGCGTAGCCAGCTGGGACGGTAGCGATGACGTTGCGCCGGAACCAGTCGGTGCCCCGCGCCACAGCGAGCGTATTGACGAGCGTAGGGTTGATGCGCGTGTCGATAGGGCCGCCGGCAAGCACCAGCGTTGCGGGTACTTGCGGGTCACCGTCGGCCTCCATCAAGGCAGTCGCGGCTAGCACGGGCACGCATGGCTGGCACCCGGCAAGCACGTGCGTCCTGCCGCCGAACCAACGCAGCACGTCGACAATGGTGTCGATGCAGTCGTCGAGATCGAAGCGGCCCGCCGACAGAGGTACGTCACGAGCATCTTGCCAATCGGTGACGTACACGTCGTGCTCGGGCAGAAGCGCCTCGACCGTACCGCGCAGCAGCGTGGCAAAATGCCCGGAGAGTGGCGCCACGACCAGCAGCGGCGGGTCGCGCCGTACAACCGCGCGCCTGAAGTGCAGGAGGCGGCAAAACGGTGTCTGCCACACCAGCTCTTCACGTACCGCAGCCCACCGCCCGTCGATCGTCGTGCCGGCAATGCCGAAGCTGGGCTTGCGGTAGCGGCACGTTAGCAGCTCGAACATCTCGCAGGCTGCCACGGTGCCGCGGCCACCCGGCGTGTGCGCGAGCGGGTTGCACGGATGCAGCAACAATCGGCAAAGATCGGCGGCGGCCCGCGCCGGCACCACGGCGGCACGGCCGAACTCGTGCCACTGATACAGCACCCGCGTGCGCCTAATGCGCCCGGCAGTGCGATTCGGTGCTCGGCGGCCGTGCGGATGTGTCGATCCGCCGCCTCAGCCACCTGCGGGCATGCTCGGCCGTGGCGAAGACCTTGTTGTGCTGGTAGCGATCATCGAGGTAGACGTGCCACCGGTCGCCGTCGCGGTAGGTGGCAATGCGCCGTCCGCAATAGTCATCGGACCAGAAATAGTCATCGGGCCGGAAATCCCGGCCGAGGGATGGTTCGCGGAGGGATGGTTCGCCGAGGGATGGTTCGCCGAGGGATGGTTCGCTGTACATGACGAAGCCTCATGATCATCATCGTTATCATTTCGCGCGATCAGCGAGCCGCGCGTGTTGCTTTCAAAGCGGGTTCTCAGTCGTCAGAGTAAACGCGAAGCGCGTCGCGTCGTTCCGAGCGCGGTGCGCACCGCTAGTGATGCAGTGCCACGCACGACCTGCCTCCGGAACGAAATCCGCGCTGCGGCGTTGTACGCCGTGGCTGCGTTGCGTCGCACTTTCCCCCAGCGTGCCGAACGCCCACCCCCAGCGTGCCGAACGCCCACGCGCTCACCATTGTCCGGGGCGAGCAGGCTTGTTCGCGGTTGCTCGAGGTCGCTCATCAGGCCCGGACTAGAGCCTCAGCGCCCATCGCGCCGCTCTCGGCGCGTCACAATCTGCGCAGCCACAGCTCGGACCAATACGCGGCCCTGCCATCGATCGACGCCATCGTGCGGAAGCGAACGCCGAGGTTAAGTATGTTGCACCACCTACGCCTGCGCCCTGGCCTGCGGTCAACGCGGCGCGGATGCGGTTGCCGACAAGCTGAAGCGGGGTCCGAGTAGGTGCGGCAAGCCGATGCTCGCTGCCTGATCCGCGCACGCGGTGCCAAGTCGTTGGGTCTACCCGTCTCGACCAGCATGGCCGGGGCTATGACGAAGCTGGTGACCACGTATACACTGCCTATTCGCGTACAATACCGGCGCCGGCGCAAGAAGCTCATCAGGACATGAGCGCGTTGCAGCAGGCTCCCGTGAGGAGCACACCCCCCGTGTTGCAAGCAAAGTAGCGGAGAGAAAAAACCATGAAGACTGAAGGCACCAAGAGTCGCCGCGCGGCGTCCCTGCAGACCCCGACGGATCTCAGTTCGAACGCGACGCGCGACGTGACAGGCGCGTTGAACGTTTTGCTGGCCGACACGTTTGCGCTCTACGTCAAGACCAAGAATTTTCACTGGCATATGTCGGGGCCGCACTTTCGCGACTACCATCTCCTTCTCGACGAGCAGGCCGATCAGATCTTTGCCATGACAGATCCTCTCGCCGAGCGCGTGCGCAAAATCGGTGGTACGACGTTGCGTTCCATCGCGCATGTCGCCCGGCTGCAACGGGTCTTGGACAACGACGCCGAATTCGTTACCCCGCTCGATATGCTTGCCGAGCTGCGCGACGACAACAAGGAAATGGCGGCGCGGATGCGCGAGGCCCACGGGGTCTGCGATGAAGGTGGGGACGTCGCGAGCGCAAGCCTGCTCGAGGTTTGGATCGACGAGACCGAGCGGCGCACCTGGTTCCTGTTCGAGGCCTGCCGGCAGGGTGAGGGGCCCGGGCACTGAGTGTTGCACGAGGCGAGCGCATTAGCGCTCCCTTGTCGAGGCGCAAGCTATCTCGCAGGGTTGGCGGGTATCTCAGTCGGCGCAATCCGGGATTACCGGTTTGGGATTTGCGCTATCGGCACCTTTCCCGATAGCCGCCGAACTGATGCCCGCGCAACATCGCCGCACCTACGGCGATCACCTATTGCCTCGCCGGTGCGATCCCCGGGCTGGCGCTGATGGGCCTCGCGCATCAAGCGGGGGAATACGCGACCGTGGCGATGAGTGCTGGCGCCATCATCAGCGGTCTGACCGTGCTGTCGTCCTTTCCGGCCGCGCGGGTCTACCTCTCCGAGCAGTTCCCGAGGACGCTGCGCGGACGCGGCCATTTTTTCGGGGAGGGCATCGGACGGTTCGCCGGCGTGCTTACGCCCTATCTGTTAGAGCCGTATACCGGTTCCGCCCCGATATTTTTCGGAACGATCGCCGTTATCGTGGCGGTTGGCGTGTTTCGCGCCGTCCAGCTGATCGCCAACCGCGCCCGGACAGCCCGCTCAGGCGCGGCCGAGCATCGGGCTCGGGCGTCACGCCGCCTGCTCCCGCGCGGCAGCGTGCACCTCGATGGTCGTCAGAGCATTGAGAACCGAGAACGTGCATATTTGCCACGGCATTGCCGAGGTGCTCGCGATTGGCCTACCCTGACCCTGTCGCCGCAACAGGGCGCGCACCGCGCTTGGCGCCGGGGGAGATCGCTATGAGCCACACACGGTCACTGGTCAGCGCCGCGTCGCGCAGCATGCGCACTTTGCTCGGTGTTGGTGGCGGAGCATCGCTGCTGGCTGCCACCGCGTTTGCCCAAGGCTCGCCGCCGGCAGCATCTGCTCCACAGCTTCCGCCGACGGCGACGATCACCACACCCGGCTATCCGCCCCCGGGGCCAGCGGATCCCAAGCTGCGCATTGTCGAACTACCCGGGGGTAAGAAGGTGCATGTATTACCGGCAACGCTGGAGACGACGCAGTGGGGCTGGTTCGATAACGCGCAACCACCGGTGCTGCGCGTGAAGTCGGGCGACACCATCGTCATGGAGACGATGATGCATAGCCACAATCAAGTGGTTCCCGGCGCCACCATCGAGCAGATCAAGAAGTTGCGGACCGATTTTCCGGGCCGCGGCCCGCATACCTTGACCGGACCGATCTATGTTGAGGATGCACAACCGGGAGACGTACTTAAGGTCACCCTCAACAAGATCGTGCCGCGCGCATACGCGACGAATTTCAACGTGCCGGGAATGTTTGGCGAGTTCCCGGCCGTCTACACGGATGGCCAGGTCAAGTACCTCTACCTCGATCTGGAAAAGATGCAGACCGAGTTCTTGCCCGGCATCGTCCTGCCCCTGCACCCCTTCCCTGGTACTCTCGGCGTTGCGCGCAAGGAACCTGGTCGCTATTCGAGCGTGCCACCCGGTGAGTACGCGGGCAACATGGATATCCGCGACTTCGTCGCCGGCACGTCGCTGTACGTGCCCGTGTTCGTGCCGGGTGCGTTGCTTTGGAGCGGCGATTCCCATGCCGGGCAGGGCAACGGCGAGGTGAACTTGACCGCCATCGAAACCGCTTACAAGGAGCTCAACGTCACCGTCGAGGTGCTGAAGAGCAAGCCGCTCGACTTTCCGCGCATCGAGACGCCGCGATCCTGGATCACCATGGGATTCGATCAGGACCTGAATAAGGCTTGGGCGCAGGCCAAGGCGCAGACGGTCAAGCTGTTGGCCGAACAGCGCGGGATCGCGCCGGAACAAGCTGAAAGGCTGATGGCTAGCGTCTCCGATTGCCGCGTGTCGCAGGTCGTCAACATCAAGAAGGGCATCCACTGCCTCAGCCCCAAGCTGGCACGCGAACGGGAGGACGTTGAGCGTCCAACGCGTGAGACGGCGAGATATTATGTGTCGCACGTCAGCAACGCCGACCTGAACAAGGCAATGGACGAAGCGTCGATGGGCATGATCAGGTGGCTCGAGGCCGAGAAGAAGATCGCTCGGCTCGACGCTTATGGTCTTGCCAGCGTGGCGATGGATTGCCGGGTCGGGGTAGTATCCGACGCGGAGAAGAACGTGCACTGCCTGATGCCCAAGAGCATTTGGGTTGCGAGCGCCGGGAAGCGCTGACGCGCGCCCGCCGGCCGAAGCATCTGCGCAATTGCATGAGTCGCCAACTCCCTCTCCTCGCTGCGCTTCTCACCTTGGGCTTCGCCGCGCACGCTGAGGGGCCCATTGCCGTGGTCGCCACCACGCCTGACCTGGGTAGTCTCGTGCAGGCGGTTGGCGGTGACGCCGTCGTCGTCACCAGCTTGGTGCCGCCGCGCATGGATGCAGAAGACTACCAGCCGCGGCCGCAGGACCTCGTGCGCCTCAAGGGGGCGCGCGTGCTCGTGCGCGTCGGGCTCGACTATGATCTATGGCTGGATCGCCTGCTGGCCCAGGTTGCCAGGCCCGAGATCGGGCGGGGCGGCGAGGGCTATGTCGATGCCTCGTACGCCGTCTCGGTGCTCGAAGTTCGGGGCATGAGCGTCGGCAACGGTGACGGCCATGCGCACGGCAGCGGCAATCCGCACTATTGGCTCGATCCCAGCAACGCCGAGATCATCACGTCGACGCTCCTCGAGGTACTTGAGCGCGTCGATGCATCGCATGCAACGCGCTATGCGGCCAATCGCGCGGCGTTTGTCGACCGGTTGCGCGCCAGGCTCCCGGGCTGGCAGGCGAAGCTCGCGCCGTTGCAGGGCGTGGGCATCGTCGCCTACCACAACAGCTGGCCCTACTTCGCGCGCCGCTTTCGCCTCGACTTCGTTGACTTCATCGAGACCAAGCCCGGGGTGCCGCCGACTCCGGCGCATCTCGCCGGCCTGATCGCCGGCATGCGCGCGCGCAACGTTCGCATCATCGTGCGCGAGCCGCAGGAGCCGGAGCGCGACGCAACGTTCTTGGCGAACAAGGTGGGCGCGACCGTGCTAACGCTCGCCGGCTCGGTCGGTGGCTTGCCGCAGGCGACCAGCTACCTCGCGTTGTTCGATACCGATGTCGATGCGCTTGCAGCCGCGACGCGCCATGACTGACGCGCTTTCGATCCTGTGGCCACCATGCCTTGTCGCTTGCTGCCTGACGGGTATTCACGCCTATTTCGGGATCCAGGTCCTTGCCCGAAGGGTGATCTTCGTCGACCTCGCGCTTGCGCAGACCGCGGCGCTCGGCGCGACCGTCGCATTCATGCTTGGGCACGCGGTTCCGAGCCCGGCGACCTACGGCTATTCGCTGGCCTTCACGCTGTTGGCCGCCGTGCTACTTTCCTTCACCCGCGGTTGGGGAGCACGCGTTCCGCAGGAGGCACTGATCGGGGTCGTCTACGTCGTCGCGGCCGCCGCTGCCATCCTGCTCATCGATCGCGCCCCTCAGGGCGCGGAGCATCTGAAGCAGATCCTGACCGGGAACATCCTGACCGC
>JBPYEF010000513.1:0-2860 GCA_051985875.1 Hyphomicrobiaceae bacterium | reverse complement strand
CGTCGGATGCGGTCGTCGCGGGGCTGAAGGCGCACGGTGTTGCGCGCAAGATAGCGGTGATGGAACCCTACTACCCCCGCATCGAGCCGCGCCTTAGAGGCGTCCTCGGCGCGCACGGGTACGATATCGTGCGCTTTTGTCATATGCGCGGCAGCAGCCCAGCATCGTACTCGGTGCTGACGGCCAAGGACATGATCACCGCCGTGAAGTCGATCGACGGTGATGATGTCGAGGCGCTCGTCGCCTTCGGCGCCAACCTGCCGTTCGCCGCGCTCGCCGATGAGGCGGAACGCTGGCTCGGCAAGCCGGTGCTGCAGATCAACGCCACAACCTATTGGCATGCGCTGCGCAGCAATGGCATTGGCGACAAGATCTACGGGTACGGACAATTGCTGGCACGCTTTTGAGGCTGAGGCCTTCACGCCGAGGCGCATGCGTTGACCCGCTGCGGCGACGTTGCGCGCGTGGGCCCGTCGGGCCGTGTTCGCGCAAAGGCGTTGACGTAGCCTAGCCGCCGCGCTTCGGTTGGCGCTTCCTTCCCCGGGAATCATGCCCGGGTAGGCGGGCGCGCACCCGGGTAGGCGGGCGCGCAATGTCCCCCGAGGCACGCGGGCACAGCCCGGTGGTGGTCACGATTCGGTCGCAGTTTGGCCTGATTGGCGACCTGATCGGGCGGTTGCATCGATGCTGAGGGCCACCGCGGAGCACGGTGATGTTCGCCAGGCGAAGGAAAGACGACGGGTTCGAATGGCACACCTACGTGCGCACCACGATAAGGCACCGTCGCGAGCAGCGGCGGCAGCGGTTGCTGCAGGCGCGCGAGGCAGCGGCCAGCCAGGCTGGGGCGGCCGGTAGGGCCCTCCTCGTCGGCTCGCGGGCCGCGGGTGCGGCCGCGCGCGACGGTGCGCGGGCGGGCTTTTGGGCGGCTGGTCTGCTCGCCCAGGGCGTTTGGCACGGAACGCTGCGGGCGAGTGCGGCCGCTGCCCGCAAAGCTGTCGTGCTTGCCCAGCCACTGGCATGGGCGCTGGCACGCCCACCCATTGGCATCCCCGTTGCACTTGCTGCCGCCACCTTGCTCGGCTGCGGCATCGGCCGGGCGCGCGCCGCGGCGTTCGACACCGAGGCAGCTCTGATGCTGGTGCTCGGCATCGCCGCGCTGCTCGCGGTGTTGCCGCTGCTGGCAGGCGTGACCGGCCTCACCTTGCCGCGCGTACCGCGGCGCGGCTGGCAGGCCGCCGCGGCGTGCGCGGCGGCGATCGCCGTCGGGTTGGTCGCGATCGGCCGCGGACCGTCGCTTTCCTGGCTTGGCGCCCGCTTGCCGTTTTCGGCGGACGCAGCGCTGAGCGGCAGGGCCGAGGCGCTCGGCGGCGACCGCTTGCGCGTCGGCAGCCGCGTTGTGCGCCTGGCGGGCGTCGAGGCACCAGAGCCTCGGCAGCGCTGTGGTCCCGCCGGCCGCAGCTGGCAGTGCGGAGCCGCGGCGCGGGCGGCGCTCGCCCGCCTCGTGCGAGGTCAGCTGATCACGTGCACACTAAGCGGCAGCGATGGCGTCTGCCGGAGCGGCGGAACCGACATTGCCGCGGAGATGGTGCGGGAAGGCCACGTGTTCGCCGCCGGCGGGCTGTTCGCCTCATACGGCGGACTTGAGCGCGAGGCGCGCAACGCCGGCGTCGGCATCTGGAGCGGCGGCAGCACCGAGCGCCCGGCCGAATACCGCGCACGCGTCGGCAGGCGATCGCGACCGGCTCCAGCGAACGAAACGAGTGCGCGGGGATCGTAGCCGAGCCGATAGCCGCCGCGCTCGCGCGCAATAGGCAAAGTCCCGCACAGGGGCAACCAGGCCCTGCCGCGGCCTGTGTGCGGCATCGGCAACGGTCATTCTCGCCAGGGCACCCCACCCGCGTAGGTGCGATAGCTTACCGCGGACAGCCAGCCGGCATCGATGGGCAGCAGCACCCCCGTGATCGCCGACGCTTGCTCCGAGCACAGGAAGGCGATCGCATTGGCGACGTCCTTGGGTTCGGGCAGAGTCGGCAATGCATGTACGCCCATGATCTTGCCCATATCGCGCTGACCCGAAGCAACCTTGGCGCGCAGCGGGGGTGTCAGCACGTAGGTCGGCGCCACACAGTTTACACGAATGGCGCAGCGGCCAAGCTCGACGGCGAGCAGCTGCGTCAGGCGCTCGATTGCTGCCTTTCCCATGTTGTAGGCGGGCAGGGGCAGCGGCAAGCGGCTGTTGATCGAACCGAGCGTGACGATCGCCCCTGATCTGCGCGGCAGCATTTTGCCTGCAAAAGCGCGGCAGCAGTGCAGCGTACCAGCGTAGTTGACCCGCCACATCCGGTCGTGCGCCGCCATGTCCATCTCCATGACCGATTCGCAATCGGGGATCAGGCCGGCCGCGGTGACGAGGGCATGCACTGCTCCAAGCTCGCTCTCCACCTCAAGGGCGACCTTCTCGACCGCGGCGGCGTCGGCGACGTCGCACGTCCACAGGCGTGCGTTCCTGCCTGCGCCCGCGAGGGACGCTGCCACCAGCTCACCGGCAGCTCGATTGGTATCGAGCAAAGCTATATCGTAGCCGTCCTGCGCAAGGCGCTGCGCCGCGGCTTCGCCAATGCCGCTCGCTCCCCCGGTGATTACCGCAACGCCTTTGCCGGACATTTGGTCGGACATGGAGTGCCTCCGGTCGATGAAGTCCCAGACACTCGGCCGGCGCGGGTCCGCAATCAAGCTTCGAGCCAGGTCCGAAGCAGCCCGGGGGATGCTCGCGGTGGCTTGGCATCAGCGCGCCTCTTGCATGGCGCTGCGTGGGGCCCGACACTCTGAGGGCGATAGGTGACGGAGGATGCTATGGACA
>JBPYEF010000512.1:0-4495 GCA_051985875.1 Hyphomicrobiaceae bacterium | reverse complement strand
CAATTCGGCAAACGCGAACCGGGCAACGCCCATGGCCGCCTGCGGCACATGCAGTATGTGCCCCTTTATCGGCATGTCGACCGGAGAGCCAGGGTGGTTGCCCGTGAGCTCCCTCCACAGGCCGTCGATGGCATGCTTGGCCGCCTGGTCGGCGGGCGTGAAATAGAGCGGCCGTCCTGCGAGCTTCTCGAGGCGGAAATCTCGCGCTGCCGGGAGCTCGACAACCTCCAGGTGCGCATCGATCAGCGCGATGAACGGCAGAAATAGCGCCCGATTGAGCCCGTTGTGATAGAGCTCGCTCGGGTGAACGTTGGATGTGGCGACGATCACCACCTGGGCCTCGAGCATACCCTTGAGCAAGCGCCCGAGGATCATGGCATCGGCGATGTCTGTCACGTGCAGCTCGTCGAAGCACATGAGCCGTGCGCGCTGCGCCAGTCGCTGGGCGACGTAGGGTATGGGATCTCCCGGCGTGTCGCGGCGCGCCTCGGCGATGGCGTCATGCACCTCGGCCATGAAGGCGTGAAAGTGCACCCGCCGCTTGGGGCGAAACGTGGTCGCCTCGAAGAAGAGGTCCATCAGCATGGTTGTGCCGCGGCCGACGCCACCGTAAATGTAGAGCCCCTTCGGCGGCGGCTCGCTCCCCCGGAGCAGGGCGGCAAGGCCCTCCCGCCGGTGCCACTTGCGCAGCTGGCCCGCGAGCGCGTTGAGGCGGGCAGCGAGCTGTGCCTGGGCCGGGTCGGCGGCCAGCACGCCTTGGTCAACGAGGGCAGCGTAGTTGGTGAGGAGGGGCATCGGGCGTTCCGGCTAGCGCGCCGTCCACGCTCGGTCAAGGCGCGCGCGCCTGCCGGGCGCGCCGCGGGGGAGCGCATTGCAGCCCGGGCAACGCGCCGCCCTGGCCGCGATCGCGAACGCGGCGCATCGCCGCATGTGGCGGTGCAACATCGGGAAATATCCCCAATTTTATTGGCTTTTCTGGGGCCACACTGGCGTCATGGTCGGGCGCGATTGTGCATCGCAGTATGGGAGCCCCCCGCGCTTGCCGCGGGGGCCTCGGTCCTGAGCCAATGAGAGGGTTTTACGATGCGCGCCATGGCACAGAGGGCAGGTTCGATGCGCAAGCTCTGGCCCACGGAAGTCGACCGCTTCCGGGACCACCTTTTGCGGTTGGACAAGCAAAGCCGCCGGCTGCGCTTTGCGCATTCGGTCTCGGACGTCTTTATCGAGGACTACGCGAGCCGCATGAGCGACTTCGGCAGCATCGTCTACGGCTACCTGCTCGACGGGCAGGTGCGGGCCGCGGCGGAGCTGCGCAAGCTCGGCGATGGCTGGGGTGAAGAGGCGGAAGCAGCCTTTTCCGTGGAGCCGCCGTTCCAGGACCAGGGCATTGGCACGCGGCTCATGGGGCGCATCGTGCGCGCCGCGCGCAACCGTGGGCTGCGGCGCTTGTATATGAGCTGTCTGGCGGAGAATTCGCGCATGCAGTCGATCGCCCGCAGGTACGATGCCGAGCTGCGTTTCGAATTTGGCGAGGTTATCGGCGAAATCCTGCCGGAGACCCCGAACTACTTCTCAATCCTCGCCGAGGCGGCCGAGGACCGCGTCGCGTTCATGATCGCCGTGCTCGAGCTGCAGTCGCGCCTGGTGCGTGCGGCCTGATCGACGTGCCGGGCACGGGGATTGGTGGGGCGACCAACCGTCCCCACGCCATGCCGTCCCCGCGCCATGCCGCCCCGGCACCACCGTCTCCGCCTCAGGGCATATCCTGCAGCCGGCGGGCGCGCGGCCAACGGATCGGGCCGCCGCTCACGCTTGCACCAGTGCCATTATGCGCCCAAAAAGCAGGCTTGCCGGGTCGACGAGCTGGTCGACGATCGTGAAGTGATTGGTTCCGGGCACCGATAGGTAGTCGGTGTGCAGCCCGGCGCTGCCCCAACGCGCGGCGATGCAGCGGCTCTGGCGGTGGAACTCGCTGCTCTCCAGCTCTCCAACCGCTGCAATCAGGGTCTGGCCGCGTGCCGGCGGTGGCCAGAGCAGCGGGCTTGCCGCGGTCGCCGCGGCAGCATCAAGGCGCAGCGCTTCGTTGAGACTGGTGTTGACCAGCGGTTCCAGCTCGAAGATGCCGCTGATCGCACACGCGGCGGCCACCGGCGCATCGCGCAGCGCAACAGCGTTCTGCCAGTCGGTGGCGAGCAGCGCCGCCGCCAGATGGCCACCCGCGGAGTGCCCGACCACGACCGGGCGCATCCCGGTCTTGCGCCAGAGTGCGGCGAGGCACAGCCGCATCTCCGCGACGATCTCCAACACCGTAGCGGTGGGGCACAGGGAGTAGGAAGGCACGGCGACGTCGATGCCGGCGGCATTGAACGCCTCAGCGACAAACGCATAGTCCTTGCGATCACCGCGCTGCCAGTAGCCGCCGTGGACGTAGACGACCAGCGCCGGACGCGGCCGGCGTGCGCGGAAGAGGTCATAGCGCTGCCGCTCCCCCTGGCCGTAAGGCTGGTCATGCTCGGCGTCGGCCGAGCGCACATACGCGGCCGACGCGGCCTGCCAGCGCAGCGCGATCGCCGAACTCTCGGGCACGCGCCGGCGGTTGTTGTATTCTGCTTCATAGTCCAACATCGCTTAGCGCTCCTTGATTTCCCAAGAAATTCTTGGAGAATTTCTCACCACTCGCTCATGTTGCCGCGAGCTGGAAGGTTCTGTTCGCTCTCCTCAGCGTCGCATCTCAGCCGAGGTTCGAACCAATCGGATGCACGCTAACGCCGAGGAGGTGCCAAGGTACTTATCAGCGCGGCGCACGGGGAGGCCCGTTCCACGACTTTGACACTACGGGGGCCCCGGTCCGCGCAAGCGAGGGACGTGATTTGCCCGCGGGCCGATCGGAGATGGCGCGATTGCTCGAACTTTCCGTAATTTCACCCGAGCCACTCGCGGATCTGAGCCACGGCATCAAGGGTGAGCGCGATGCGTTGGGCGTCCAGCGGCAGAGGTTGAGACGAGACCTTGGCAATGACAATTTCGCGTTCCCGGTCCACAAAAAGGTACTGCCCGTGAATGCCGAGCGCCATCAACAGTGGCGCCCTGTCTCGTGCAACATACCATTGGCTGCGGTAGTGCATGGCTCGGCGCGGGAAATAGTGTGCCAGATTGCCCGCTGCCCAGGCACCTGCATCCCCGTTGCGCACGATGTCTTCGATCCAGTCGGTGGGCACGACCTCCTTGCCCTCTCGGATACCACCTTCGACGATGAGCTGACCGACGCGGGCGAGATCCCGGACGGTGGCGCACATACCGCCGGCGCACCGTGGCGCACCCAATCGATCGACCGTGATATAGGCCGAACGCGCTGCCCCCATTGGCCGCCAGACCAGTTCGCTCATTAACTCCGCATAGCGCCTACCGGTAGACCGCTCGATGACCCAGCCAAGCAGATCGGTGTTCGGAGAGACGTAGTCGAAGATGGCGCCGTGCGGGCCGCGACTCGCGCGCATCTGCCGGTAAAACGAGCGCAGGTCGCAGGGCGGTTCGCCTGGCTCGACCGGGTTCCATCCGGTTGCGCGTCGATAGG
Organism: Hyphomicrobiaceae bacterium; assembly: GCA_051985875.1. Classification (GTDB taxonomy): domain Bacteria; phylum Pseudomonadota; class Alphaproteobacteria; order Rhizobiales; family Hyphomicrobiaceae; genus AWTP1-13. The sequence goes on along the minus strand of JBPYEF010000512.1, from coordinate 921 downwards.
CCGCCATCGGCCCAGTGGTGGCGTCATAATCCTCGTCAAAGGCGACGCCGGCGCGCATGTCCAGCAACTGGCGGATGGTGGCGCCCGCGTAGCCCGTGTCGCGCAGTTCCGGTATGGTGTCGGTCACGAGCGAGGCTGCGTCCAAAGCTCCGCTCTTTGCCAGCGCACCAGCCAGCAGGCCGAGTATCGACTTTGACACGGACATGAGAATGTGCGGTGTGTCGGGGTGCATCCCATTGCGAAATCGCTCATGCACAATTCGTCCGCGATGCAGGATCACGATGCCGTCCGTATGCGTTTCCGAAAGAAAAGCTTCGAAAGAAATCGATCCGGCAGCGCCCCGCTCTATGCAGAGTTTATCAATATCGCGTAGCTCGGTGCGCAAGCGCCAAGCCTGGTCAGGATCATTGGCAATCTCAGCAGTAGGAATCAGCTCCCTGACGTGGTGGAATGCCCAACGATTGAACGGAGGATTTCGCCAATTGGCGAGGGTGACCTGCCCCTCCTGCGCCGGCGGGAACCCCGCCATTATGTTACCCATAACCCGCTCTCCCAGAGCTACCTACGCCGCAACGCATAGCTTGACATACAGTTGCCTGCGGCACGCGATCACAAACGCACGAGCAACTGTGGACTCATACACCTCAGCAAGAGAGATGAACGCTTTGCCTCGCGCAAGCTCGGCGCATCGAACGCTCGGGTGAACCAGCGTGTGACTGGCGCGAGAAGATCACGGGCCGCATTCGGTCGGCCCTGATTGCGCCAACATCCCTGCACCGGGATTCCAAGGCTTTGCCTTCTGTCTACGCGCGATCGCCAGCGCACGCTCGAAAAACGCCTGTGCTTTGGCCGCATTCGGTTGCGGAGACCGCATAAGACATTCGCCCTCGCGCCTCGACAGACGCGCGAGCCATGCCCGGT
>JBPYEF010000511.1:0-6264 GCA_051985875.1 Hyphomicrobiaceae bacterium | reverse complement strand
ATCGCGATCTCCGGCACGAGGCAGAGCACAACGACTGCGGCGGCCATGAGGACGACGAATGGTAGCGTGCCCCACATGACGTCGGCCAACGGAATGTCCGGTGCGATCGACTTGATCACGAAGATGTTCAGGCCTACCGGCGGATGAATGAGGCCCATCTCCATCACGATCGTCATGACCACCCCAAACCAGATGAGGTCAAACCCTGCAGCCTTGAGCGGCGGCAGAATGATGGGCGCGGTCATCAGGATGATCGAGACCGGCGGCAGGAAGAATCCGAGCATGATGACGAACGCTAGGATTGCCGCCAAAAGGGTCCACTTCGACAGATCGAGGCCGATGATCCAGGCGGCCGCCGACTGACTGATGTGCAGGTAGCTCATCACGTAGGCGTAGAGCAGAGACATGCCGATGATCATCAGCAGCATGGTCGACTCGCGCAGCGTACCGGAGAGGATCGGCATCAGCCGCGACGGACGCCAGATCCCGTACATCAAGCCGACGATGATGAGGGCGAGAATGGCCCCGACGCCCGCCGTCTCGGAGGGCGTGGCATAGCCGGCGTAGAGGACGATCATGACGCCGGCGAGGATGGAGACGAACGGCGCCACCCACACGAGCATGCCGATCTTGCGTGCCAGCGAATAGTGATCATCGGCGAGGATCGCCGAGCGTTCACCGGTGCGTGCGGCATAAGCCGTGGCGCGGCGGTGTTCCTTGCGGTAGCGCAGCATCGCATAAACGGCAAACAGGCTGACCAGCAGCAGCCCCGGCCCCACGCCCGCAAGAAACAGCCGGCCGAGCGACACCTCGGCGGCGACGGCATAGAGCAGCATGGTCACCGACGGCGGCAGCAAAATGCCGAGCGTGCCGCCGGCGGCGATGATGCCCGCCGCAAAGCCCCCGGAATACCCGCGCAGGCGCATTTCCGGGATGCCGGCCGAGCCGATCGCCGAGCAGGTTGCCGGAGAAGAGCCCGCCATGGCCGCGAACAGCCCGCAGGCCACGGTGTTGGCGACCCCTAGCCCGCCGGGAATGGAATGGAGCCAGGCGTGCAGTGCGCTGTAGAGATCCTTGCCGGCGTTCGACCGGCCGATGGTCGCGCCCTTGAGAATGAACAGCGGTATGGCGAGGATGATGACGTTGGCGAGCTCCTCGTAGACGTTTTGGGCGATGGTATCGACCGACGCCGGCGGCATGAACACCAGCATGAAGCCGAGGGCGACCACGCCGAGCGCGAAGGCGATGGGCATCCCTAAAAACATCGCGACCAACGTCACGACGCAGTAGGAAATGCCGACGACGGGCTGGGAGACCCAGGCGAGAATTGGGACGACCGGGCGCTGCCAGGCGATGAGCAATGCGGCCGCGCACACGATCAGCCCCAGCAGCAGCAATGAGCGCTCACCGACCTGCAGCGCGAGCTGCAGAGCGAGCAGGCACATGCCGACCGTCATGATCAAATAGGGTATCCACAGCGGCGGACCCCAGGCCGACAGCGACACCTGCTGCTCCTCGATCGATTCGAGCAGCAGGGTCCCCGTCTTCCAGGCGAAGATCGCAACGAAGGCAAGCGCGAAGACATCGATGAGGAGGTGGCGGACGCGATTGGCGCCCGCAGGCAACAGCGATCCGAGCGCCTCGATGGCAACATGACCACGCGCCGCCTGCACCGTCGCCGACGACAAGAAGACCGCTCCGGCAACGAGAAAGATCGTCACCTCGTCCTGCCACTCGAGCGCGCGGCCGAACACGTAGCGCATGGTGACGCCCGTCGTCAGCACGCCCGAGGCAACGACGAGCGCGAAGGCCGAGAGCCGGAACAGAATGGCGTTGACGACGCGGAGAAGCGCAGCCGCACGGCTGTCGGCAACGGAACTGGCGGGCGCGTCGGCGCCCGCCAGCACGGCGTCGTGCTCGAGGCCGATCGCCACTACGACACTTGCTTGGCGAGTTTCAAAAGTTCGGCCGACTCTGCGGACTTGTCCGCGAAGTCCTTCCACGCCGTGCTTTCCGCGATCCTGCGCCACTTCGCGAGATCGTCGGCGGAAAGGTCGACGACCTTGGCGCCCTTCGCGCTGTAGACCTTGGCGACCAGCTCATCATCCTTCTTGGCTTCCGCCGTTCCCCACGGCTCCATCTCGGCGCCAACGTCCACCAAGACCTTCTGCTGAGCTGGGGGAAGGCTGTCGAAGATGGCCTTCGACATCATCAGCGGCTCGCACATGAACCAGAAGGAACCCTTGCGCGCGGAAGTCAGGGATTTGGACAGTTCCTCGAGCCGGAAGGAGATCAGGCTCGTCGAGGACGTGACGGCCGCCTCGAGCGCGCCCGTCTGCATGCCGATATAGATTTCATTGGAGGGCATGGTGGAAACCTGCCCGCCTGCAGCCGCGAACAGTCTGTCCATCTCCGAACTGCCGCCGCGGATCTTGACCCCCTTGACGTCGTCGGGAACGCGGATCGCCTTCTCACGGGAGGCAACGCCACCGGCCTGCCAGATCCAGGAGATCATCTTGACGCCCTTGTCCTCCATGATCTTCTCGATCGCCTTGCCGATGGGCGCATGCTTCCACTTGTTCCCCTGCTCGTTGCTGGTGACGAGGCATGGCATCAGCCCGAGGTTGAGCGCGGGGATTTCGCCGCCGGCGTAGGGCATCGGATAGAAGGACATATCGAGGGCGCCCTTGCGCATGGCCGCAAACTGCGCGTTCGTCTTCATCAATGACGAGTTGGCGTAGATCTCGAACTTCAGCGCGCCCTTGGTCCGCTCCTCGACGGCCTTGGCGAAGCGGCGGCAGAGTCGGTCACGGAAGTCCCCTTGATCGATCGTTCCACCGGGGAATTGGTGCGAGATTTTCAGCGTCCGCGCGGCAGCCTGTGCGGCCCCGGGTCGGCTGTAGGTCATCACGGCCGGAGCCGCGATTAGGCCGGACAAGAGTTGGCGACGGTCGATAGGCATACGATTCCTCCGATTGGGCGACGAGGTACTTTCTCCCGCACCGGCAGCACGCTGGGCGCCTCCGCTCACGCGGCCTCGTGTAAGTCAGAAGTATGTGCACAATTGGACATAACTACAGCGCCCATCCGGGCGCCGTGGCAGGTCGTCTCCCTTTTTTTGCGTCTGATCGCGGGCAAGGCTTGGCACCGCGCCGTATCGCCAAGTGAGGATCGGGACGCTGCGGTTGCCCGACGCATGGGATTACCGCGCCCGCACATCGCAGGGGATTGCAGCCGGTTCTTAGGCCGTCGGTAGCAGGAGCCGAGCCCACTGCCCACGTGCGTGCTCGCGTGTCGGATCTGCAAGGCCCACCGCTGGCGGTCGCGCGTTAACCATCAGAGTTTCTGTGCCCGAAGCCAAAGCCAGAGCCAACGACACCGGCAAGCAGTACGCACCACGCAATCGGCTTTTGCGGCTCGCTGCGGTGCGATCACCGCGCTTCCGGAAGCGCACGGAGCAGCGAGGATTTCGCAACAGGCCTGTGAGTGGCTAAAAAGTCACAGCGCGGAAGATTTTCTTGGCGCGAGAAATGCCGCGACCCAACGGCGAATCCCGCGACCATGGCCCAGCGGTCGGGGTTGCGCCATGCACCTCTCGGCAGCTCAGCGCTTAACGCTGCGCTGCGTCCGTTCTAAGCTGAACCTCCACAGCGTGAGGTGTGGTGCGTGGCGCGTTACGAGCATTACGGCGTCATCGAGGGCATGCGCGAGCGGTACATCGCCATAGCCGTCGAGATAGCCGATGCGCTGACCGTGCTGGCCAAGGCCACCGCCGGCGCGCCCCAGCGCGCGCGTCAGGCGGCGCTCATGGCCATTGCGCAGATCGCGGCCGTGCAGGAGAAGCTCTCACGCGAGACACAGCGCCTGCCGGCATCGCGGGAGGAACAACTCGCGCTGATGCAGGGCGTCCTGCAGGCCCAGCACGGCGCACTGTTACATCTCGCGGAAATCCTCAAGCAGCTCGGCGGCCCCGCCGTAGGGCGCATCGCCGGGCCGCGTTACCCCGAGCCACCCCTAAGCCTTCCCCCACCGGTCCGTTACGTGTCGAGCGCCGAGCCGGGCCGCGCCGTTATGGTTCCGCGCTACGCCATGGTTCCGCACCACGCTTATGGCGCTGACTATGCCGCAAGCGATCGACCGCTGCGCCGTGCGCGCCGAGCGGATAACCGCAGCGCAGCGCCCCGCAGGCGCTCCCCTGTCCGCCACATTTCGCTGGTTCTGAAGGTTGTTGCGTCGCGATCCCTGATCCTCGTGACCATCGTTGCCAGCGGCTTGTTGGTCGCATACGGCACCTTCCCGCGCGCCAGTTACCGCTTGGCGGGCACGGAAAGCGCCGAACGGCCAAGCGACATGAAGCGAAGGATCACGCCCGCGCCCATACCGGGCACTGCCCGTTCGGGGGGCACCACCGCGCGCAGGCCATTGATAACGTCTCGCGACCCCGACAACGCGGAGGCTGCGCCGCCCCCCGTGTCGGCCCGCATGATCGGCGACGTCCCTGCCGGCGTTACCATTACGGGCTCGATCCCACAGCCGCCCCCGATCATGCCCGGAGACGTTGGCGCCGAGCGCCGCGATGCAGCGACCGGCGCCTTTGCGCCGCCGCAGGACACGCGGGCCAGGTTGACGACGGCTGCGATCGCGCCGCCTGCCAATACCGGCGAGAGGGGCTTCGTCGCCGTGGTGTTTACCAACAAGGATCCGGCCACGGCCAGGCGCGCATTTGCTGATCTGCAGGGCCACTTTCCCAACGTGCTGCATCGGCGGCAGGGCGAGTTGCAGACCCTGGACATGGGAGACAAGGGCGTCTGGTATCGCCTTGTCGTGGTTCCGGCGGGACCGCGCGAGCAGGCCGAAGTCATTTGTCGGGATTTGGCGGCCGGTGGCTACGACCGCTGCTGGGTAATGGCCTATTGATGTCCGCTCCCTCCCCAGGCAGTGCGCGTTTCTTGCTGCCCTCGCGTGCAAGCAAGCCTAGCGAGCGCCCGCGCGGCAGGTTTGGCTTCCCCGGGATATCCTCGCGCACTTTCATCGCACTAGCGCTGTTTGCCGTGCTGGCCACCGGCGAGCGGGTACAAGCGCAGGGGGCGTGTCAGCTCGAATTCGAAAAATGGACCAAGGCGAGCGCGGCGCACCTGCAAACCTCCACGTCCGGTAGCCCCTGCGTGCAAAGCGAAGCGGTGCGTAAAGCCCTCCTGGACGGCCTTGCCCGCAGCAGGGCTGCCTGCGAAGGCGATGCATACGCGCAAGCGCCATCGCCGCAGCAAACCAAGGACGTAATCGACGCCAATAGCAGTTTCGTCCGCTCGATTGCCATCTGTCCCAAGCAGGAGCCCGCCGCTGCCGGCGGATCTTGGGCCACGCACGCGCAAGCTTCGCCTCCCGCGGCGGCCGCCCCGCCCGCACCCAAGCCCGCCGCCGTCGCTGTGCCGCGCGTCGCTGCGGTGGCTCCGCCTAAACCCGCCGCGGTAGCTGCACCCAAGGCCGCCGCACTGGCTGCGCCCATGGCTGTTGCGGTGGCACCGGCAACGACCGCGCCTCCGCCGCGCGGCTGCCTGGAGCTCGAGCACGACGACACGGAACGCTACAGCCTCGCCAACCGTCACTGCCCCGGACAAACCGTGATCGCGGTTGTCGAAACGCGCGATGCCGCGGGAAAGACCGCATGCAAGGCTTACACCGTGCGCAATGCCGTCGGCGTCGGCGACGGCAAGATGATCGCGGCGATGAAGGTCAACCACGAGTGCGTTCTCAACCGCGGCGCCTGCACCTCAAGGCACGTGAGCGACATGTTTCCGGAGTGCGATTGGTAACACCGCCGACCACGCCATCCCGTTTCCGACCCCTCTGCCGCGCGCCTGGACGATCGACCTTTCCCGGCCGTTGCGATGCCCTCGAGAAACGGCCGCGCTGCAGTGCGGGTGCCGTCGGCAAGCACACAACGACGCCCGCCACCTCGGCCGTCCACGCGTACGGGACTGCCGATGAGGATGCACCGCGCTCTACTGCTTGGCACGAAATCCTTGGCACGAAGCCGCTTCCGCAATACGCGCCAAGTCCCCGATCGCCGCCATCATCCCCGGCCCGCTCGCGTAAGCTGCTGCAGCATTCTGACTGGCGTCAGCGTGAAGGATCGTGCACGAGAGACAACAGGCGCTTCTTGATCAACACGAAATCCTCGGTGGTCAGCACCTCGAAGCTTCGCGGGCGCGGCAAGGTCACGGTGATTTCCTCGCGAATACGTCCCGGCCGTGCCGACATCAG
>JBPYEF010000510.1:0-10094 GCA_051985875.1 Hyphomicrobiaceae bacterium | reverse complement strand
CGTCACCCGCCTCAGGGATGCGGAGGCAGTGCGGGCGCGGATCGACGAGGAGCAGCGGTCGCTGTCCCTGTTTGAGGGGCGCGCCGACGCGCTGCGCAATGCATTTCGGGAACTCGCCGAACACCTGCACGAGATCGTCAAGCTCGGCGGCAACACGCTGCGAACCGAGCTACGCGACACCGTGCGCGACTTCGCCGACGCGCAGGCCGATGCCCTGCTGGCGCTGTCACGTCGGAGAGCCTTTACCTGCGACCTGTCGCCGTTGCGGCAGCAAGTCGAGACTTGCTTGCGCGCGGCAGTTGCGCGCATCGGCGAGGAGCTCGCGCGCGTCGAAAAGTTTCTCTATCCGCACCTCAAGGTCATCGTCACGGGGTTGTTGCCGCAATACGACCCGCAGCTGCTGGAAGCTCCGGCGTGCCCGTTGCTGCAAGGACCCTCGACGGCCGCGCTTGCGCGCCTGGCGATGACGCATGTTGAGGCCGGCTGGTGGCGGCGATGGCTGGCGGCACGCTGCGCACCCGTCGAACGCGCCAGCCACCTCCGAGGCGTCGTTCAGCAGGAGTTCTTCCCCGCAATCGAGGCGCTCGTCGAGGGAGCCGAACAGCACCTCACGCTGCGCGTCGACTACACGCTCGAAAGGGCGAATGCGATCGGCGCTGGCCTGTGCGCGGGCATCGAGCAGCGCCGTGCCAAGTTGGCGGCCGAACGGGGGCGGCTCGATAGCGACGCGCTCGCACGTTTCGAGCGCGAGCAATGTGACCGCGCCGCGCAATGCGTCGCCAGGCGCGCCCTATACGCCACCGCCCGCGCGCAGCTGGCCCAGCTGCTTGAGCGGCTGGACGCGCTGCCGGGCGCGTGATGGCGCGTCGCGGCCGGGCATGGGAGGGAGGTAGCGATCGCGTCCGCACGGAGTGCGCCGGCGGCAGGACGCGCCGCCGCCCGGCGGCTGCAAGGCAACCCGTCAGCGCGGACGCCGCTAGCCGCCATAGTGCAATGGACCGCGCGGCGCACCCCCTGGCGCCTGTGCCGCGCCGGTGCTAGCTCTGGAGGGCATACTTTCTGGAGGAGCTTGCCTTTTTGCGCACCCGGGGCATAGGTTTGCGCGCTACTCTTCCCCGAGGCACCGGGCTAGGGTTTGCTTCGGCAACCGAAGCGCGCGGGCTCCAGCCTTCGTGCCTTGCGGTGGCCGCGCCCGTGCTTCGCCGAGAGCCTGCGCGCAATGGCCGTTCGGCATACCTGCGTGATCGTTGCCCCGCCGTCCCGTCACGCGCGCCAACCGCTAGGGCCTGCCGATGAAGCTCGTGATCGCCATGGTCAAGCCGTTCAAGCTCGAGGAGGTGCGCGAAGCGCTGAGCGCCCTCGGCATCGAGGGCATGACGGTCACCCAGGTGAAGGGGTTTGGACGCCAGAAGGGGCACACCGAGATCTACCGGGGCGCCGAGTACGCCGTCAATTTCGTGCCGAAGCTGCGCGTCGAAGTCGCCGTCGGCGACGCTGAGGTCGGCAGCGTGATCGGGGCCATCCGTGCAGCTGCCACCATGGGCCGCATTGGGGATGGCAAGATTTTCGTCGCACCCATCGAGAGAGCGGTGCGCATCCGCACCGGTGAGGTCGGGCAGGCGGCGCTGTGAGCCAGCGCCGCAGGGAAACCCTGGCGTAATTTCGCTTCTGCTTGCGCGCCGGGCACCGCGGGGGATCGCGGCCTTTAACGGGGCCATGGCTCAGCGAGGGTCTGCGCCAGCCGCGCAGCGCGCTCGAGCGGGCGCCGAGCGCGACGGCATTGACCTGGCCGCAACGCGAACGGTTAGGGACTTTCGGCTGGCGGGCTCGCTGCGCGTGCGGCATCGCCCGGGGCGGCCGCCGCCAGCCTCTCCAGCAACTCCTCGCACACGTGCTGCATGGCGTCTCCGGCGGCTCCCGGATACTTGGTGCTGTAGGAGCGCTCGACCGTGCTGAAGTGCCCAGCGTGCTGTAGCGCGTTGCTGCGTGGCACCGCCTGAGCAAAGCAGCGGTTATCGATGGCTTGCAGCAGGCGCTGTTCGTGTTCGTCCGCCGGCGATTTCGCGTCCTTCATTGTGATCAGTACGCCGAGATTTTCGGCAAAGCCCATCTCCGGGTTCAATCCCTTGAAATGCGCAAACACCTCGAGGGCATAGGCCGACATGTGGTCGGGGTTGGTCGGCGAAACATAGAAATCAGCCTCGCGCAGGAAGCACTCGGTGACGACGGAGAGACCCGGAGCGCAGTCGATCAAGACGACGTCGAACGTCGCGCGCACATGGCCAAGCAAGGCCCCGACGCTAGCGCGCAAGGATGCGAGGAGCCCCTGCTTGGCGACCTCGCGCTCAAACAGCGTCAGCTGCATGTCGCTCGGCAGAAGGTAGATGCTGCGCGCCTCGTTCACGTCGGATACACCGGCAACCACATAGCGCGGCCAGTCGACCTGTTCGCCGTTCAAAACGCTGCCAACGAGCAAATCGACGACGGTCAGCCCATCGACCTGGAGGCGATTGAGATTACCGGCGGACATCAGCATCAGACTGACGCTTGCCTGCGCGTCGCCGTCGATCACCAAAACGGTCTTGGAAAACTTCGCCGACAGCGTCTCGGCCGCGGCGAGCACCAGCGTGGATTTGCCCACCCCGCCCTTGGTATTCATCACCGCAATGGTATTGCGCATCGCTCGCCGTTACCCTGTCGGACCGATGACATGCCGGCACCGCAGGCCGGGCCCCTGCGGTGCGGCGAAGGCCCCCGGTTCCCGGCAATGTGCAGGCGCGAACGCATGGGCCGGGTTGCGTGCTTCGCAAGCAACAGGAACTACGATGAGGGCAACATCCCCCAAAACCGGAGGCATCCTCGGCCAGCCGGGCGCGGGCCGTCAAGACGGCAGCCGCCCACGGGAGCTGGTAGGCTTTTTGCCGCACTGCCTTCGTTTGGACGCAGGCTTCGGCCCATTGTTGCGAGCGCGCCCATAGGTACTCGTCATGCCAGGTGGCCCGGCACGTGTCCGCCGCAGCGCGGACAGCCGATGTTGCAAGTTCTGGTTCTCGCCAGTCGCGGCCGCGGGTCGGGCGCGGCGCGGCGGCGTCGCATGCGGCCGTGCCGCAGCGGTGATCCTGGACTGGGTGGCACTTTACGGCGCAGTTTGGGTGACACCGGGGCGAGCCGGGCGCTCGGCGGCGATGCGCTTGGGCAGCGGATTGCTCGTCGCCGTGTTGCTGGCCGGGTGCGCCGCTTCGAACGGATTTTCATTGTTTGGCGGGATCACCCAGCCGGAGAACGAACCTGCTAGTGCCGATGCCGAGGTATGTCCGACACCCGAGGCGTGCACCGCCGAGCTCAAGAAGATGGTTGGCGAGCCGCGGCGGGATTGGATCGGACGCCCGCAGTCCGCCGAGGCCTACGCCAACGGCACACGGCTTTTTGCCTACCGCGCACTGCGCAAGAAGCTGACCTGCGGCGAGCTGAAAACCGCGCTTGACGACACGAGCTCAGCTGCCGCGCTGTTGCAGGCGCCGCACCACGAGCGTGCGCGCGCGCTGGCGACCGCGGTCGGCCACGAGCTCAAATCCGAACACGATCGGCGCTGCCACCCAAAGCACTGACGGGCGCAAGTGCGTCCGACGCGGCGCGGTTCTCGCGAGGCGCGCGCACCGCGCAAGACGCCCGTGCGAGGCTGCCAGGCCAACGCGGGTCTGGCGGACGCGCTGAGAATGCCGCAGGGTGGCGATGCTCGCATGCTGCCGTCGGCTTGCGTAATCGGTCAGGGGAGGGAGCATCCATGCACATCGGTGTCGCCATGTTCTGCACGGACTACGCGATGGCGCCGGGCGAGCTTGCAAGGGCGCTCGAGGAGCGCGGTTTTGAATCGCTGTGGCTTCCGGAACACAGCCATATTCCCCTGAGCCGGCGATCGCCATTTCCCCAGGGCGGCGCGCTGCCGAAGAAATACTACGATGTCATGGACCCATTCGTCGTGCTCGGCGCTGCCGCGGCGGTGACCACCCGCCTCAAGCTCGCAACGGGCATTTGCCTGGTCGCGCAGCGCGACCCGATCCAGACGGCCAAAGCGGTCGCCAGCATCGATCAGCTGTCGCGCGGCAGGTTCCTGTTCGGGGTGGGGGCGGGTTGGAATGCCGAGGAGCTTGCCGACCATGGCACGGATTTCAAGACGCGCCATCGGGTCATGCGTGAGCGTATCGACGCCATGCGGCGGATCTGGACCGCGGCCAAGCCCGAATACCATGGCGAGTTCGTCGCCTTCGGTCCGATGATGGCCTGGCCTAAGCCCGTGCAGAAGCCATATCCGCCAGTGTTGGTCGGCGGTGGCATGCCATACGGCGCGCAACGTGCACTTGCCTATGGAGACGGCTGGGTCCCCCATGCGCGTCGGCCGTCGTACCACCTGCTCGAGAAGCTTGGGGAATTCAAGGCGATGGAGCGCGCCGCGGGCCGCACGCTGCCGATCACCGCCTTCGCCGTGGAGCATGATCCCGCGGCTTGGCCCGCTTATGGGGATGCGGGGATCGAACGCATCGTCCTCAGCATCGAATCCGAGCCGGCCGACCGTGTGCTCGCACAGCTCGACCATTGGGCACGTCGCTTCCCCGGCTGAACGCTTTTAAATGATTGCGTTGCGGCCGTGCGGCTCGCAGAGGTGCTCTTTGAGCGGCATTGCGCGGCGAGTTCCCGGGGATTGCTGGGCACTGCGGGGCGTGCCGGCGATGGAGGCTCTTATAGCCTTCTCGCCCCGTCCGGCGAGGCGACGCCGACCGCGTTGATCGACATCAGCGAGCGGCGCGCTGTTCCCCCCGCTGGCGGCGGCGGGCGGGCGCGTTGCGGGGGTTCCGGCGCGGTAGGAGCCGGTGGGCCGCGAGGCGCAGAGGCGGCGGTCTGCCCGGGCCCGGGAAATCACACCCTCCACAGCCCCTGAGCGCGCCCAGCCTGCCTGGGTAGGCCCGCATCCTGCTCCGATCAGACTTCAAACTGCCATCTGTGGCTGCCAAGTTCCCGGCGGTCGTGGAGCGGAGGAGAGGCTGATGGCAAAGCGGATTTTGGTGCGGGCCACCGTCGGTCTAATGGTCTCAATCGTTTTGGCGGTTGCTGCGACCTTCCTGGTCTCGGTGGAGCATGCCGACGGCAAGATCGTCATGGCAACCGGCAATCCCGGCTATCAGGATCTGGCCGCCAGCTATGTGCGCGACCTGCAGGCAAACGGCGTCGCGCTCGAGCTGCGCGACACAACCGAGGGTTTCGCAACGCTGCAGGCCCTCGGCAATGCCCAGTCGGGGATTACCGCGGGGTTCGTGAAGGGCGGGCTGGTCGGCAGCCTGCAGGGTCGCTTGGCGAGCGCCAAGGCGAGGGAATGGCGTGCCACGCAAATCGGCAAATGGCTGTCGGTCGGCCGCCTCTTCTATGAGCCGATCTGGGTGTTCACGCGCGGCGACCTGCCGACGGCGAGTTTGCGCGATATGCAGCACAGGCGGATTTTGGTCGGCCTGCGCGATGGCGGAACGCGCAGGATCGTCACGCAGCTGCTCGCTGCAAATGGGGTGAACGCGAGCAATGCGACGCTCCTCGAGGAGGTTCTGGACGCAGACGCCGAGCAGCTGCGCACCGGCAAGGCCGATGCGGCATTCGTGATCGCCGCGCCGGATGATCCTCGGGTGCAGCAGCTGCTGCGGGTGCCCGATATCCGGCTGATGAACTTCAAGGGGGAAGCGGATGCTTATACCAGCCGCTACCCGGCGCTCGCCAAGTTGGTGCTCAGGGAAGGTGCCGTGGAATTCAGTCCGCTGCTGCCGTCAGCGGATATCACTCTGATCGCCACTTCCGTGGCGCTGGTGGTCCGTTCCGACATGCACCCGGCGCTGGTGAGCCTGCTCACCCACGCAGTGATGCACAATCCCAAGCCCGGGTTCGACAAGTCGGGGGACCCGGTGCTGTTCTACAAGGCCGGTGAGTTCCCCTCGCCACACGATCCGGAATTCGAGATGTCGCGTGACGCCCTGCTCGTGTACCGGACCGGCGAGCTTCCGTTTCTGCTTCGCGTGCTCGCTCCCCTCAACGCGCGTCTGCACCTTCCCTTTGCGTTGACGGCGTTCGCCAACGCGCACGGTGCGCAGACCATACTGCTGCTGATCCCCCTGATCGCGGTGCTGCTACCGTTGATACGGGTGCTGCCGGCGCTGTACGTCTGGAGCGTGCGACGGCGGCTGCTGTACTGGTACCGAGCACTGACGGCACTCGAGCGAAGCCTGGACAACCCGAAAGCCGCATCGCTTCTGGATGCCAAGCGCATGGAGCTGGAACGCATCGATGCGGCCGTCAGCCGCATCCGCATGCCGATCTACTTTGCCGATCAGCTCTACGACCTGCGCGGCCACATCGACTTGGTGAGAAACAGGCTGGCCGCGAGGCCGTTGCCGGTCGCCATGGCGGCGCAGTAGCGCCCGAGCTGCTTGGCCGTCGCCAGTTCTTGGCGCTCTGCCGCAGCTCGCGCAGTCCGGCGCGAGCACGGGCGTTCCGAGAATGCGGGGCTTGCGGCTGCGGGAGGGCGGTGTGCACGCGGCGATCGCTCTCGCGGCACCAGCGGTCTAGCCGACGAGCAGACCGGCGAGCCGCTCGGACCACGAGGAGGCAAGCAGGGGGAATGCTACGCTGGTTTGAGACGCGAATTGACCCATTCGAGCGCAAGCTCGTGCGACCGCCGGAGCGGCCTTGGGCGTTTTACTGGTATTTCGTGCGGCCGGTCTGGCCGATCTTTTGTTGCGTGCTGCTGTTCGATCTGCTGGCGGCGCTCAGCGAGGTCGCACTCTCCAAATTCGTCGCCGACCTGATCGACCTGCTGAAGAGCACCCTCTCGCCGGCCACGTTTCTCGCCGACCACGCCGTCCTGTTGCTGATGATGGCCTTCGTCGTTCTCGTTGCGCGGCCGGTAATCTTCGTCGCCTACGAGGTCACCAAGAACCAGGTGCTTTCGCCGCCGTTCCAAACGCGCGTGCGTTGGCAGACGCACGGCTACGTGCTGCGCCAAAGCCTGGGGTTCTTTCAGAGCGATTTCGCCGGCCGAGTCGCCAACAAGCTGATGCAGACCGCGCCGGCTATGCGAGACACGATTTTGCAGCTGAGCGACGCCGCTGTGTTCGTCGCCGTGCAGTGGCTGAGCGCCCTCGCCCTGTTTTGGGCGGCGGACGCGCGCCTGGTGGTGCCGCTGCTGGTCTGGCTCGCCGCTTATCTCGGTGTCGTGGCGCTGCTCGTTCCGCGGATTCGCAGCCGCTCGACGGAGGCTTCTGCGGCGCGCTCGATGCTGCTCGGTCGCATTGTCGACAGCTACACAAACATCTTGACCGTCAAACTCTTCGCTCACGCGGAGCGCGAGGACGCCTATGCGCGCGCGGCGCTGGAGGAGCAGACGGCGAAGCAACACAGCTACGTGCGCCTGACCACAGTGATGACGGCGGCATTATTCACCTTGAACGGGCTGCTGATCGCCGGTACGGCGGGCTTGGCACTCTGGCTGTGGACCGCGCAGAAGGTGACGATCGGTGCGATCGCGCTGGTCACCGGGCTGGTCATCCGCATCAGCCAGATGTCCGGTTGGGTACTCAATCTGATCAGCAGCATCTTCGAGAACATCGGCGTTGTGCATGAAGGCATGGAGACGATCGCGCGTCCGCACGGCATCGTCGATCGGCCGGGTGCCGGAACGCTCGTAGTAACCAGGGGCGAGATCAGGTTCGAAGCGATCCGCTTCAACTACGGCAGTGCCAAGGGCCTGCCCGGGGCGGACCCGCGCCGGGTGATCGATGGCCTGACGCTGACCATTCGGCCGGGCGAGAAGGTTGGATTGATCGGGCGATCGGGAGCCGGCAAGTCGACACTCGTCAATCTGCTGCTGCGCTTCTACGACCTCGAGAAGGGGCGGATCGTGATCGACGACCAAGATATTGCCGCGGTGACCCAGGAAAGCCTGCGTGCCGCGATCGGCATGGTGACACAGGATACCTCGCTGTTGCATCGCTCGGTGCTCGATAACATCCTCTACGGGCAGCCCGCGGCGGGCCGGGAGAAGGCCATCGAAGCCGCCAAGCGGGCGCATGCGCACGCCTTCATTGTCGAGCTCGAGGACAAGGACGGGCGCAAGGGCTACGAGGCGCGCGTCGGGGAACGCGGCGTCAAGCTGTCGGGTGGCCAGCGCCAGCGCATCGCCATCGCCAGAGTGCTGCTCAAGGACGCGCCGATCCTCATTCTCGACGAGGCGACGAGCGCCCTCGACAGCGAGGCGGAGGGGGCAATCCAGGAGCAGCTCTTCAACCTGATGGCAGGCAAAAGCGTCATTGCCATCGCCCATCGCCTCTCGACGATTGCCGCGATGGATCGCCTGATCGTTCTCGAGCAGGGCGGCATTGCGGAACAAGGCACACATCACGCGCTGCTGCAGCGTGGAGGGCTCTATGCCGACCTGTGGAACCACCAGTCGGGCAGCTTTCTGATGACGCAAAAACCCCCGCCGCCGCTGACCTGCTGAAATGACGGGCGCGCGCGTCGCTCGTCCCGGACTGATGCACGGGCGGGGGCCGTCGCTCGCCGTTCGCTGTTGGCCCGGCGCCAAGGGGCACCCTCCCGTCCGAGTGCGGCTCAGCGTCCGGCTCGTCCTGCCGTCGCATGTCGCGAGAGATCGGCGTGCGCGGCCGCGTGAAACGCGCCAGGACAAGGCTACGCCGGGACGCAGCAGTGCTTCGTCCGCACCGCGAGGGAAGACGTTGTGGTGATGGGGTCGCCGAGCCACAAAGTAGGCCCCGTCGGCCTGAGGTCGTCGTCCGCGCAGGTAGCTCGAGGTCACCTGCCGCTCACCGGCCGGCCTTGGGCGGCGTCGGCGCACGTGCGGAAGCGGCTAGTCGCCCAAGTCCCAGGTATTGCGGCAAGCCCCTGGCAAAAAAAGCCGCCGCGCCCATTGCCTTTGTTGGGCCCATCGCCGATGACAGTACAAAATCCCGCCCGCCAGGAAGGATATCCACATGGACCATCGCCTGCAGTTCTACATCGACGGAGCTTGGCAACACCCGCTCGAAAAGAAGAGGCATCCGGTCGTCAACCCGGCAACCGAGGAGGTGATGTACGAGATCGCTCTCGGCACCGCCGCCGACGTGGACAAAGCGGTCGCCGCCGCACGGCGCGCCTTTGCCTCTTTCTCCCTTACCACCCGCGAGGAGCGCATGGCGCTGCTGCGCCGCGTGATTGAGGTCTACACGCGGCGCATGAAGGAGGTCGGGGGCGCCATCAGCGACGAGATGGGGGCGCCGCTCGCCTTTGCCGAGCGCTTTCAAGCCGGCGCCGGGCTCGGGCATCTGACGACCACGCTCGACGTGCTCAAGAACTACCCCTTCGAGGACCGCCTCGGTTCGGCAATGATTGCGCGCGAGCCGGTGGGCGTCGTCGGTATGATCACGCCGTGGAATTGGCCGCTCAACCAGATCGCATGCAAGGTCGCCCCGGCGCTGGCGGCGGGCTGCACCATGATCTTGAAGCCGTCGGAGTATACGCCCTCATCGGCGATGATATTCGCCGAAATTCTCGACGAGGCGGGCGTGCCGAAGGGCGTGTTCAACTTGATCAATGGGTTGGGTGGGGAAGTCGGGGTCGCGATGAGCGAACATCCCGACATCGACATGATGTCGTTCACCGGCTCGACGCGGGCAGGGATCGATGTCGTGCGACGCGCGGCGCCGACCGTGAAGCGCGTGACGCAAGAGCTTGGCGGCAAGTCGCCGAACATCATCCTGGCGGACGCCGATGCGAAGCTGATTGCCAGCGGCACGGCACATTGCTTTGCTAACTCGGGCCAATCGTGCAACGCGCCAACGCGCATGCTCGTGCCGCACGCGCGCATGCGGGAAGCGGCACAGATCGCCAAATCGGTGGCGGATAAGGCAAAACTCGGCGACCCCCGCAACGCCGAGACGACCATGGGTCCGGTTGTCAATCGCATACAGTGGGAGAAGATCCAAGGCTTGATCCAGCGCGGCATCGATGAAGGTGCAACGCTGGTCGTGGGCGGCGTTGGACGTCCGGAGGGTCTCAACAAGGGA
>JBPYEF010000509.1:0-4138 GCA_051985875.1 Hyphomicrobiaceae bacterium | reverse complement strand
CTGATGTGGGGGTTTTTGCAAGGTTACCTCGCCGCGACGACGTCACTCGCGGGCAAGGCCGCCGGCTTGTTCATCGGCGCGGTGCTGCTGTGGGACATCCTCGTGCGCAGCCAGCTCGGCTTTTCCGTGGCCTTTCTCGAGGAGATCTGGTCGCGCAACCTCGGGCACCTGATGATGAGCCCGCTGCGCCCGAGCGAGCTCGTCGCCGCGCTGATGGCCGTCAGCTTGATCAAGCTGATGGTGGCGATGATCCCCGTGGCGCTGCTCGCCTACCTGTTCTTCGGCTTCAATGTCCTCGGCCTCGGCCTGGCCTTTGCCGCCTTCTTTGCCAACCTGATCATCATGAGCTGGTCGCTCGGCCTCGTGTCGACGGGCGTGATCCTGCGCTGGGGGCTGGGCGCCGAGAGCTTTGCTTGGCTGATCGTGTTCATTTTCCTGCCGCTGTGCTGCGTCTATTATCCGGTGGCGTTCCTGCCCACCTGGCTGCGTCCGGTGGCACTGTCGCTGCCGCCGACGTACGTGTTCGAGGGGTTGCGCGCGATCGTGCAGCGCGGCGCCTTCGATAGCGACCTTATGCTCAGAGCGTTCGGCCTCAACCTCGTCTATCTTACTCTTGGATTTGCCGTCTTCCGCTATCTGCTGCAGAGCGCGCGGGTAAACGGCACGCTAGTACAGATGGGTGAGTGATATGGGATCGGCTGCTGCTAACAGCGCGCGGCTGCGTTTGCTCGGGTACATTGCGGCGGGCTTGCTGCTCGGCGCGCTTGCCGCGGTCGCGATCGTCCCGGCGGTGCGTGCGCGCCTGTTCAGCCCGCTGCAATCCGCCTCCTTCGGGCGGGCTCTGGTCGGCGGCCACTTCAGTCTCGTGGACCAGACCGGCAAGCGCGTCAGCGATCAGGATTTCCGCGGTCGGTTTCTGCTGGTGATGTTCGGTTTCACCTACTGCCCGGACGTCTGCCCTTCCGAGCTGCAGGTGATCGGCGCCGCGCTCGACAAGCTCGGGCCCAAGGCCGAACGCGTTGCTCCCCTGTTCATCACCGTCGATCCCGAGCGCGATACGCCAAGCCAACTCGCAACCTACCTGAAGAGCTTCGATCCCCGCCTGATCGGGCTGACCGGCACCGCGGCGGAGGTTGAGACGGCCACCAAGGCCTATCGCGTCTACGTCCGCAAGGTGCCCGATCCCAAATCGACCGCCGGCTACACCATGGACCATTCGGCGCTGATCTACCTGATGGGGCCGGATGGAGCCTACCGCACGCACTTTGCACCGGGGATCGGCGTCGATGCCCTGGCCGAACGGATAAAGCGGGAGCTGACGTGAGGGCGAGCGGGGCGCGGGCCCGCACCCAGGCCCGGTAGCAAACAAAATTGCGAGCCTTCCCCGTGGGACGGCGGGTGCATGCGGCCGCTGTCCTGGCACAGCGGTGTGCGGCAAAGGCCACAACCGCCAGCGAACGCCGTCGCGGCCGCGGATTTTTCTGAAAGTCCGACCGGTAATGCGGCTAGAATGGCGTCCGCGTCGTTCGCGCCCTGGCGTGTGCGGGTCTTCAGGCAAGGGACGAATCAGTGCTACTCTCCGATGCCGGTTGGCGTCGTGAGAGAATGCGTCCACGGGCATCGACAAGGCGCCGCACGCGGCGACCCCGGACGGAAGCCCGCACTGGGAGCAATACCGAGGGACACACTCACGTGCTCTACCACTGGTACGAGTTTGGCCGAGCCGCGTTCAGGCCGGCGCGGGTGGCCGCCGACTCTTGCCGACTCTTCTTCAATCCCCTGAACCCGCTGTCCCACACGCCGGTCGGGCGCAGCGCCCTGGCGGCGTGCGAGGTATTCGAGCGCGCGACCCGGCGTTACGCCAAGCCCGAATTCGGCATTCGCTGGACCAAGGTCCACTCCCAATCGGTCGCCGTCACCGAGGAGGTCGTTTGGGAGTCTGCGTTTTGTCGGCTCGTGCACTTCAAGCGCGCGATCGATTGCAGGCGCGCCGCCCAGCACCCGCGTCTGCTGCTCGTTGCGCCGATGTCCGGCCATTTCGCGACGCTGCTGCGCGGGACGGTGGAGACGTTCCTGCCCGATCATGAGGTGTACATCACCGATTGGCGCGATGCCCGCGAGGTTCCGACCAGCGACGGCCGCTTCGACCTCGACGACTACATCGACACGATGTGCGCTCTGTTGCGCCTGTTTGGCGGGGACGTGCACGTATTTGCGGTGTGCCAGCCGTGCGTGCCGGTGCTGGCCGCAACGGCCCTGTTGGACGCCGAGGGAGAAGCGGTACCGCTGTCGCTGATACTCGCCGGTGGACCGGTCGACACGCGCGTCAGCCCAACGCGCGTCAACGCACTCGCCGAGGAGCGCGGCACCGACTGGTTCCGCCGCAATGTCATCACCGATGTGCCCTGGCCATGCGCCGGCCGCGGACGCCAAGTGTACCCGGGCTTTCTGCAACTGTCCGGGTTCATGACCATGAACCTCGATCGCCACGTGCAGGCGCACAAGGACATGTTCCGGCACCTGGTGCACGGCGATGGCGATTCGGCGGACAAGCATCGCGAGTTCTACGACGAGTATCTCGCGGTCATGGACCTCACGGCCGAATTCTACCTACAGACCGTGGACACGGTGTTCGTGCGCCACCTGCTGCCGCGCGGACTGATGACGCATCGCGGCCGCGTGGTCGATCTTGGCGCCATCCGCCGACCGGCGCTGATGACCATCGAAGGCGAGAAGGACGACATCACCGGCCGCGGCCAATGCCGTGCGGCGCA
This sequence comes from Hyphomicrobiaceae bacterium, assembly GCA_051985875.1. Taxonomy (GTDB): domain Bacteria; phylum Pseudomonadota; class Alphaproteobacteria; order Rhizobiales; family Hyphomicrobiaceae; genus AWTP1-13. The sequence goes on along the minus strand of JBPYEF010000509.1, from coordinate 1,364 downwards.
GGCGCTGTGCCATGCCGTCCCCGCGGATAAGCGCCGCCATTTCGAATGCGCGAAAGTGGGGCATTACGGCATCTTCAACGGAGCGCGCTTTCGTCGCGAAATCGCGCCGCGCATCGCCGCGTTCATGCGCGCGCACGATCCTTGCGCCGACGGCGCGCTTACCATTGGCCAGCTCGAGCACATGTCGACCCTGCCGACGCGCGAAGGGCGTGCGCGCGACCTGGAGGGACTCGCATTCAGCTTCTCGGCGGCGTGATGCCGGGTTGCGTGTTCATGGCGGCACAGGGTCTGTCGCCGATGGGCCACAGAGCACGCCGCGCAAGGCGAGGGTGCGGACAAAGCGCTGGACCTACCACAATTTTTTGCTAGGCCAGCGGTGCGGTTGCGTGTGCCGAACGCCCGCGCACGGCGTTCCTTGCAACTCGAGGGATCACGACTTGGCATCGGCGAAAAGAGCAGGGCGTCCGATCGCCTTGGACGTTGCTGGGATAGGCGTTCCGGTGGAAGTGCGCCGGCACTCCGGTGCACGGCGGCTGACCGTGAGCGTGAGCAAGACGCGGCGCATGGTCGTCGTGACGCTTCCCGCCTATTGCCGGCTGGACGAGGCCGGCCGCTTTCTCACCAACCATATCGAATGGGTGCGCGAGAGCCTCGGGCGGGTGCCGTCACCGGTGCCGTTCATCGATGGCGCCATCATTCCCCTGCGCGGCAGGTTGCACCGCCTTTGCTTCACCGGCCCGCGCCGCGGCGCGCCGGTCGTCTGCGTGGCTGGAAGCGGCAACGTGCCACGGCTCGAGGTTGCCGGCAGAATCGAGCACGCTGCGCGCCGGCTGCAGGACTGGCTGCTCGCCGAAGCGCGGCGCGACCTCGATCAGCGCGTGCGCAGCCATGCGCGCAGCCTTGGTGTCCGAGCGCGACGCATCACCCTGCGCGACCAGGCGACGCGTTGGGGCTCCTGCTCGGCAAAGGGCCTGCTGTCCTTTTCCTGGCGGCTCATTCTCGCACCCTCCTTCGTGCTCGACTACGTCGCCGCACACGAGGTGGCGCACTTGCTGGAGATGAACCACGGACCGCACTTCTGGAAGCTCGTCGCCGGCAGCGTACCGCGCCTGGACGAGGCCAAGCGATGGCTGCGGCTCGAGGGCACGAACCTCTATCGTTACGGCGCTTCGCTTGCCCCGCGCCGACACGTCGTCGCCGACTGAGGGTTCGCCGAGCACGAAGTACGGAGCGGGCAGCGCGTCGCCCCAATAGTGTGTGCGCAGGCGACGGCACACCTGCACTGCCGTGAAGCTCTGCACAAAGAACTTTAACCCGACACGCCCACCGAAGTTCGAAGCCGCTCAGAGCGTGGGGGCAACCGC
>JBPYEF010000508.1:0-8893 GCA_051985875.1 Hyphomicrobiaceae bacterium | reverse complement strand
CTTCACGGCGTTCGCGACAACGTGATTGTTGGTGACGATGTAGCCGTTCGGGTCGATGAAGAACCCGGAGCCCTGCGCCTGCGCGTAGAAATGGCGCTGTGGGTGCTGTTCGCCGTTCTGATCTCCTCCGCCGTAGCCGTGGAAAAAGCGTTCAAAGGGTGTGCCCTCGAACGGGTTGCTGCCGCCGTCGCCGGAGGTGATCTGCGGTGTCACGTCGGAGCGGACGCGGATCGAGACCACGGCGGGTTTGACGGTCTGTACCAGCCCGACGAAGCTCGGCACGGCCGGCGCTTTGGTGGCGCCCTCGGGGGACAGGTTCTTCCCGGGGTCCCCTTCGCGCTGCGCGGTCTGCACCATCGGCGCGACGGCCGGGGAGGACGCGTCGGGAGGGGTGGTCGCGCTTCGGCGCGGCGCGGGCTGCGCGGCGTCACTGACCGGAGGTTTGCCCGCGCTCGGAGGGATGATCGGGTTGACGACCGCCGCCGTTTCCTGGCGTTGCGGCTCGGTACGCAATCCGTAGAACAGCAGGCCGAGTGCGACGATCGCTGCGGCTCCTAAGGCCCAGCGCGTGGAAAATCGGTTCATGGAAGCCTCCGCATACGCGCACAGGCGGCGCCTCAAGGGACGCCGGGCAGGACCTCGCCGGCCAGTGGCGCCGGCATGCGATTAACCCCCATTCCGCCCCTTGCGTTCCTTGTGCGCGAGGGGGGCAGTGAGCGCGCGCCAAGGGCTACGGCGCGCGCCGGGGCGGGGCGTGGCCGGGCCTTCGGCTCGGGCGTTGCGGCGGCGCGCGCGAATGCCAGGGATTAATGCCAGGGATTAGCGAATGGATTAGCGAATGGATCAGCGAATGTTGGGGATTCAAGATGCGTTGGCGCCGAACCTTCCGGCGAGCAATCCCGCCGCCAACGCCAGCACCACCGTGGTCAAGCCGTAGAGTGTGGGATAGTCGAGCGCGAATGCGTGCAAATAGCGCGCAAGCCCTTCCCGTTCGAGATAGAGACGCACCGAGTATTCGCTGAGCAGCGTTTGTTCGTGAAACAGATAGACGCGGGTATCGAACGGCCCGACCGTAACATTCGCCGGCAGCACGATGCGCGCGCTGAACAGGCTGTTGCCGATGAATCGCGTGGCGAAGGGAGCGCGCACGAACAGGCCTGCGTGCTCCTTGAGCCGCGCCACCGCCTCGCGAAAGGCGTCGAGCTCCTGTGTGGACAACGGCCGCGACTGCGCGAACGCCGGCGTCAGGCGCAGATGGTGCACGCCGATGCGATAGAGTGTGCGGAATTCCGCCGTGGCGATCTCGTCGGGTGGACGTGTCGAGGCGATGGCATAGAAGGTCGGGACGTTGTCGAAGGTCGCGGCGCTCGTATTGACCCACAGTCCCGTGACGTCGCTCTTGCGGCGGACGACGACGCGCCCCGGCACGCCTTCGACGACGATAATGACGTCGTAGTATCCTGATTCCGGGCTGGGCTGCTGGCTGTTGTCGACGGCACCGAAGACGACGATTTCCACGCCATTGAAGCTCGCGGTCACGGGGACGTTGCGCGCCGATACGTCGGCTTCGACCGACTCCTTGGCGCCCGGCTGCTGCTTGCGAATGGCATCGCCAACGACGTTCGGTACTTGCTTGGCGACCGTGGCCGGGCGCTTGTGCTGCGCCCCTTGCGCGGAGGCAGGCGTCGAGCCGCCCGCAAGCACGGCGCCCAAGGCAGCAGCGACCGCCGCCGCAACAGCGGGGGTGCGTGCCTTGGTGACGGTGGCCGCGAGCGCGCCGGCCGGTCGTGCGCATCGCAAGCAGCGCCTCGAGGTCCACGCAAGACCATCGCCGAGGCGGCGGATGCAGGCGGCGGCGCGGACCCACGAAAACAAGGCGCAGGCAGAGACGCACACGCACATGCACATGGGGACGCTCATTAAGACGCTCATAAAGGTGACGCTCATAAAGACAAGACGCTCATAAAGACAAGACGCTCATGGCCAGACCAGACCTGACCAGGGCCGGACCAGGAACTCGGCCAGAAACGGGGCCAGAAACTGGGCCAGAAGCTGGGCCAGAAACTGGGCCAGAAACTGGGCCAGGAACTGACCCAGCCCTCGAGGGATTCGCCCACGGACCAGCGAGCAATGCAACCCGCAGGGAAGGCGAGCGCGCGAAGCTCCCCGCGCGCCGCCCGATCCACAAAGCCCGTAACCTCGCGGCGACTGCCATGCCGTGCCGCCGGCGACAATCGCCGGCGAGGCCGCATCGACCGCCCGGCAAATCGGCAAGCCGCGGCTGAACTTGCAGCCTTGTCGCGTGCCGCAAGCCATCAAAAGGCCCACTTGCCGCGGGCGTGGTGATGCCTCCCGCAGCGGGGCGAAGGAGGCAGTCGTGACATCGTCGGAGCCACATTTGTCCGGCATGACCGGATTTCCGCACATTGCGCGCATGGCCGGGCGTGGCGGACGCCTGGCGACGGTAGTCTCGGCGTTCGCTTTCGCCTTCTCCGCCGTCAGCTTTTACGAGACGGTACTGAAACAGCCGAACTTGCACATGTATGTGACGGACACCCTCGCCTATACGCGCGATCCCTGGGGCGGCTATGAGGTCATTGCCGTGCCACTAACCATCGCCAATGGTGGGGCGCGCGATGGCACGGTGATCACGCTCGAGCTCGACGTCACCAATATCGACAGCGGCAAGACCGAGAAGTTCACCAGCGCCTACACGGCCGACGCTCAGTATTTTTCCGGCAGCGACGACGTCGCGCGCCGCATCAAGCGGCCGAAGCTGCCGTTCGCTCCACTCTCGGTCGCCGGTCGCGGTGCGTTTGCGGGAGTTGTGCTGTTCTATTCGGGCGAGAAGGGCAACGACAAGCTCGTTGATCCGAACAGCAAGCTGGATCTCACCCTGCGCATGCTGACGCGCTCGCCGGACGGATGGCTCGAAGCGGTGCTCATGGGCAAACCGGCGCGCATGCGCCTGCAGGCGCAGGTCGCCAACTTTCTTCCCGGCGCGCTGCTGGTCGGCGACATGGCGCCGCTGCGCCTGCTCGCCTTCAAGCTTCCCTCCTAGGTGGCACGCGCCGCGCCGCTGTCGCCGCAGCACGCGCACGCGTTCGCCGCCAATCTAGCGCCAAATTGCCGCACGTGCGGAGCGAGATGTTCGCGCGCGTGCCCGCTTTCCGTTGTCCGAAACCATCTGCTCACAGGGTTGAATTTGGTCCGGACACCATCGCCGCGCGGCAGCGCACACAAGCAAATTTTTGTTGGCACCTGCGGTAAACGAACGAGACCCGGCCGGCGTTTCTGCAGTAGCGGTCGTGAACGACCGAAGCATGAAGTCAAACAGGAGCAGTGGAGATGTTGAGACATGTCATTCGCGCGGCGGCGGCCGGCGCAATCATGAGTGCGTGGGCGTTCGGCGCGCACGCCGCCCCGGTCGGCGGCCTCGCCACCGGGCTCAAGTCCAGCGCAGACCAAGGCAATGGCCTGCAGCAGGTTGTCTACCGTTGCTGGTATCACCACGGCGTGCGGCACTGCCGGTGGTATCCCGGCTACTACTACGGCGACGACTGGGATTACGGGCCGTACTACGGTTATGGCCCGGGTATCGGCCTGTACTTCGGCGGTGGTGGCGGTGGCTTCCGCGGTGGTCACTTCGGAGGCGGTCACTTCGGTGGCGGCGGCCATCACCACTAACGCGCGCAGCTAACGCGCAATGCGCGCTGCCCGAAGCCCCGCATCCCCCCGGGTGCGGGGTTTCTGCAGGCCGACGCGGAAGAGCGCAGGCGGCAAGGGGCAGGCGGCAAGGAAGAGCCAATGCTATTCCGCTGCGGGCGCCCGTAGAGGCCCGGGAATGGCGCGCTCGGCCGCGTCCGCCAGGCGGCACTCGTAGCGCCGGATCGCGTAGCCCGCGCCAAAGAACACCGCCGCCGCGATGGCGAAGATGCAACCCGCAAATGCGGCGTGCAGCTTGAACAGTAGCACCCCGAAATAGTAGCCGCTGACGCCGAATACCGCCGCCCAGAGCAAGGCACCGGCGGCGTTGGCAAACAAAAAGTCGCGCCAGGGCATGCGATTGACCCCTGCCAGAAACGCGGCGAGAATCCGCAACAGCGCAACGAAGCGGCCGAGAAACACCACCTTGCCGCCATGCTTGCGAAACAGATACTGGCCGATCTTGATGCGCGGCTCCGATAGGCCGATGTGCCGGCCGTAGCGCAACACCGCGGCGTATGCGTACCGGTGGCCGATCCAGTAACCGGCATTGTCGCCGAGTATCGATCCAACCGCCGCTGCAAGGATCACCATCCAGATGTTCAAGGACGGATCGCGAGCGGCGTAAATTGACGCCAGCACCAGCATCGTTTCACCCGGCAGCGGAATGCCCATGCTCTCCAAGCCAACGACCAGCGCGATCACCCAGTAGCCATGCGTGGAGATGAGGTCTTGCAACACCTCCTGCGGAAATAGCGTCACCGAGAACAACCCTTTCTTGCGTCAGACGGCCGCGGCAGGAGGATGGGGAGAGTTGGGTTGCAAGCAAGGCCGATTGATGATTGTGCAACGTGCTCGATAGCAAAGAGTTCGCCGGATGCCAATTGTCCGGAATCGGAACTGCCGTCGCTCTCGGCGCGCGCCCGCCGCCCTGTGTCCCCCGCGCGCCGTGCCCCGGACCCCCCGTGCGGCGCTGCAAGCCGCTGGCAATGCAGGAGGATGCAAGGGTCATGCAGGCGGCGCGCCGGCAACCGGAAGCCTCGCCGCGGCACCGCGACCCTTTGCCCTGGCATACGTTGCGCCGCGCCGCGCTGCCCGTGGCTCGGCGGCGCCGCGCGGCCGTCGCGGAGGTCCCGAGCTCACCCGTATCGCCGCAGTGCGATATCAGCTTGTGCCGCGCACGGACGGTGCCGTGACGGCTGGTCCGGATGGCTATGCGGCCCTGCGCGCTGATGCCGGAGGTTCCAGGCGATCGATGATGCCCGTCGGGTCAAAACCGCTGCCTACGGACGGTCAGCGCGCGGCACGGCACGGAGCAGGATAGCGACGGGCGCCGATCCACAACTGGTCTTGGCCGCACCGTGCCCGAGCCTGGCACCTTCGCGCTCGCGCGTGTTGAGGTGGAAGGCGGGGAGGGCGCGCACACCAAGGGCGCAGGGTTGGGGTGCCCGACCGCGGAGGCCATCGCGGCGCATCAACCATTCACGGTGTGTTCACCCCCCGCGTGGTTGCTACCGTGGTAGATACTTCCCCGAAAGCCCACACCGAAAGGCAATCCCCATGCGTAAGTTCCTGATCATCGGATCCCTCCTTGCCCCGCTTGCAGCGGGAGCGGCTTTTGCCCAGACCACGGCGCCCGCGGCGCCGACGGCCAAGCCACGCAGCGCGGCCTCCATCGAATGCTCGAAGCGGGCGGACGCGCAGAAGCTGCACGGCCAGGCACGTCGGAAGTTCCGCGCCAGCTGCAAGAAAGAGCTTGCCAAGAAGGGTTAGGGCGACACCGGCGTAAACCGCGCTGCGCGATGCAGCGCTTGCTCGGCGCGCGCCTTGCTGCGCGCGCCCCTCACCCCTTGCACGGCAGTGCGCCTGCGTCGCGGTCGGTCGGCGCTAACCGCCTGTCCGGGAGTGAGGGTGTTGCTGGCCAAGACCGTGCATCGCAGCAACCAAAAAAACAGCGGCGGCTCATTGCATGCCGCGCGTGAGGACCACGTCTGCTGCCCGAGCGACGGCCCTGAGCCCGCGGCGATGATCACAGTGGGGGCGCCTTGCTTGCCATGCCACGGTTTTTACCGTGCCGTTGATTTGCGCGGGCATCTGTGCTTACCGAGCGCGCGAATTTGCCCGGCATCCGCGCCAGGTCGCGCGCCAACCGTCGCCTCCAGGCCGCGCTCGCCCCACCGGCCGGTTTCGCCAGCCGTGAATTTCATTGTTAGTTTTATCCGCGATTGGACTTAACATTAATTAACATTAATATGAGTATGGCCGATAATGTGTGGAATCACCGAGTATGGCGTGATTGATCTTCGTGCGCGGCAGGCGCCTGCTCAGCTTGGAGGCCATTGCCGTACGAGCATCGCCGTCCATCGCGGCTGGTTCGCGTACGCCGCGGCGACGATCGGCGGCGGGGCAATGTCCTCGGGCGTGGCCAGCGCTTGCGCGGCCCATCGCGGCGCCGGGCGCGAGCTGAGGCGGGAAATCCAACTCGACAACAGCAGCCCGAGGACGATAGGGGCCATCCAGGCAAGGACGTACAGTGACGCCAGCGCGCACACGCTGCCCAGGACGACCCCGACGAGCACGTGCCAGCCATGAAAGCGCAGCAGTCGCTGGCGATCGTCGCCCTCGCGCTCGCGCCGCTGCACCGACCAACCGGCATCCCTGCCGGCGAGGATCTCGAGGACGGCGCGCGTTTGGATCAGCATCAGAACCGGCGCGGCGAGAAGGGAAAAGAGCGTCTCCAGGCCGGCGCCGGCCAGGAATGTGCGCATGCGCGGGCGCATTGCGCTTGTGCCGCGCCGGGCCAGCGCCAGGGCGATGCCGAAGAGCTTCGGCAGCAGCACGCAAGCCATCGTGCCGAGAAACAGATACAGCGCCTTGGTGGGATCGATCACCGGCCAGACCGGGAACAGCGTCTTGGTTTCCGGGAAATACACCGGCAGCGTGTAGGCACTCTCGATCGAGAGGATTATGCCGACCACGAGTGAGGTCGCCCACAGCAGGGATGCAAGATAGGCGTAGCTACCCATCAGCAGATGCAACCTGCTGACCCACGGCAGTCCGCGCGCGGCAAGAATGCGCAAATGCTGGAGATTTCCCTGCGCCCAGCGCCGATCGCGCACGGCCATGTCGATGAGCGTCGGCGGACATCCTTCGTAGGATCCCTGTGCGTCCGCGAGCATCTGCACGTCCCATCCGGCGCGGCGCAGGAAGGCGGCTTCGACGAAGTCGTGGCTGAGCACGTGGCCACCGAACGGCGGCCGGCCGGGAAGGTCCGGCAGCCCGGCCGCTTCGGCAAAGGCTCGCGTGCGAACGATGGCATTGTGGCCCCAGTAGCTGCCGCTTTTGCCATGCCAGGCAGCGAACCCCGCCGCCACCACCGGCCCGTAAAAGGCGACGGCGAACTGCTGCAGGCGCGCGAACAGCGTGTGGGCGCCCACCAAACGCGGCACCGTTTGCAGCAGGCCGCAACGCGGCCGACTAGCCATGGTCCGCTGTAGGTCGACGAGCAGGGCGCCGGACATGATGCTATCGGCGTCGAGAATGACGAAGCTCTGATAGGCGCCGCCGAATCGGCCTACCCAGTCGGCGATGTTACCCGCCTTCTTGCCGAGATTGTCACGGCGCGCGCGGTAGTAGATGTGCACGCCGCCCCGATACCTGCGGCGCAGCAAGCGCACCGCGCGCAGCTCGCGCGCCTTGCATTCGCCGTCTCGGCTATCACTCAGCACGAACACGTCGAAGCGTGCTCCGGCGCCGAGCGCGATCAGCTCGCCGACCATGGCCTCGATCGTCGCGGCAACGCGCGCGGCGTCCTCCTGATAAACCGGAAACAGCAGCGCGGTGCGTTCGCACGCGTCCATTCCCAGCGCGCCGCCGGACCGCGGACCGCACCGGCTGCTTGCGGTGGCGCGGGGCAGCGCCGGCTCACGGTGCGGGGTGAACAGGATGGCGCTGAAGCCGATGGCGGCGCTGCAGGTGTTGAGCGCGATCCAGGCAAAGCACAGCGTGCACAGCACCAGGAAGATCGCCTGCAGTAGCGTCAGGTGCACGACGGAGAGCACCTGGTAGAGCACGTGCGCGTAAGCGGCGACGGCCAGGCCCGCGAGGCCGAGCAAGGCCGCGCGCGGCCAACTCAGTCGATCCCGCGTTCGCCGCCGCGTGCTGTCGAGCGCAAGCGATTGCACCGGCATGGACAGCGGCGCTTGCGGCGGCAGCAGCGCCGTGTGCTGTGCTCGCACGCGCCGCGTTGCGGCTCGCTGCGACCCTTGGTTCACTTCGTCCATCGCGCAAGCCAAACTTCCGAGATGGTCTTGGCGTGCCTCTTGAGCTCGAGCCGGAGTTCGGCGAGCTCGGCCTGGCCGGGGTTGAGCAGGAAATCGACGCGCACGCCGCCGCGATAGGGATTCCTTTCGACCACCGGCGTTGTGACGCTACCGGCGGTCGTTTGCAGCGCGGCGTCGGGCAGCTCGGGGTCGAGCAGCGCGGATCCAGCGAAGTCGACGATGTAGCGTATCGCGCCGGTCTTGCGCTCCGGCCCGTTGGTGGGGCCGCTCAAGGTATCTCGCACGCTCGCCAAGGGCGTGGCGGGCACGTCCGCCGGCCATGTGAGGCGATAAGCGAATTCATAGTTCTGGCCGCCGCCGTAGGGCCGGAGGGGTTGCCAAAAGGCAACCACGTTGTCGTGGATCTCTTCCTCGCTCGGGATCTCGACGAGCAGGACGCTGCCCTCGCCCCAGGAGCCGCGCGGCGTCACCCAGGCGCTCGGCCGGCGATCGTAACGCGCCTCCAGGTCCTGGAAGTCCGCGAACTTGCGGGCGCGCTGCAGCAGGCCGAAGCCCGTCAAGTTGCGCACCGTGAAGGCGCTGACCTGCAACCGTCGTGGATTGGTCAGGGGCCGCCAGACGCGCTCGCCGGCGGCGTTGGCGATGGCAAGACCGTCGCTGTCGTGCACCGCGGGGCGAAAATCCTCGATGCGTGCACGGTCGATTCCGGAGAACAGAAACATGCTGGTCAACGGCGCGATGCCCGCGTGCAGCAGGTCGCGTCGCGGGTAGAGCGTGGCGTCGACGTCGATCGTGGTCGGTGCTCCGCCACGAATTCGGAACCGATAGGCGCCCGTCGCCGACGGGCTGTCCAACAGGGCGTGCACGGTCACGTAGGGTTGCTGCGCTTCCGGCGTCTCGATCCA
>JBPYEF010000507.1:0-6374 GCA_051985875.1 Hyphomicrobiaceae bacterium | reverse complement strand
ACCGGCGCAGGCGCTGACCACATCCGCGCCGATTTACCTGCGCGCCCGCTCCCTGTCCGCGCCCGGTCGATGCGCCGATGGCTATGCGATGCGCTCGACCGCGAGCGCGGTCGCTTCGCCTCCGCCGATGCACAGCGACGCGATGCCCTTGCGGCGGCCGTATTGCTGCAGCGCGTGGAGCAGAGTCACCACGATCCGAGCCCCCGAAGCGCCAATTGGATGGCCGAGGGCGCACGCCCCTCCATGCACGTTAACCTTCTCGTGCGGCAGCCCGAGTTCGCGCATGGCACACATGGTCACGACCGCAAACGCTTCGTTGATCTCGTAGAGATCTACCTCCTCGGCGCTCCAGCCAATCTGCTGCAAGAGCTTGCGCATCGCCGCAATTGGAGCCGTCACGAACTTGGCGGGGGCTTGCGCTATGCTGGTCATGCCGACAATGCGCGCGGCGGGCTCGAGCGAGCGGCGCTCGGCCTCGCTCATGCGCATCAGCACCAGCGCCGCTGCGCCGTCGGAAATCGAGCTGGAGTTGGCGGGGGTCACCGTCCCATTGTCACGGAACGCGGGTCTCAGTTTGGGGATTTTTGCGGGATCCGCGGTGAACGGTTGCTCGTCGCGGTCGACCTCGCCGTGCGTTGCTCGCGATCGCACGGCAATCGGAATGATCTCGCGCGCGAAGGAGCCGTTGGCATTGGCTTGCTTTGAGCGGTCCAGGCTTTCCAGGGCGAAGCTGTCCTGGGCCTCACGCGTCAACTGATACTCGCCTGCCGCATCCTCCGCGAAGCTACCCATCAGCCGACCCTTGTCGTAGGCGTCCTCAAGCCCGTCGAGAAACATGTGATCGACCGCCTGCGCGTGACCGAGGCGCGCTCCGCTGCGCATTTTCGGCAGCAGATACGGCGCGTTGGTCATGCTCTCCATGCCTCCCGCGAGAATGATTTCGCGGGGGCGGGCGCACAGCGCATCGTGCGCCAGCATGATCGCTTTCATGCCCGAGCCGCACATCTTGTTGACCGTCGTGCACGGGACTGATTGCGGAAGACCGGCACCCAGCGCCGCCTGGCGCGCGGGGGCTTGTCCCTGGCCCGCCGGCAGCACGCAGCCCATCAGCACCTCACTGACATCGGCATGCGTCAAGCCCGAACGCCGAACGGCGGCGGCGATTGCCGCGCTGCCGAGCTGCGGGGCGGCGAGCGATGAGAACACGCCCTGGAAGCCGCCGATCGGCGTGCGTGCCGTACCGACGATCACCACCGCGTCGTGCGAAGGGTCGGCCATCAGTCACCTCCTTGAGCGGAGCTGCCGTTCGCGCGCGGATCGCCGTATTCTCCCGCCACGCATCCCCGGATTGACATAAGGCCGGGCGAGCCGTCAATCATCGACCACGGCGGAACCGCCGCCCGCACACGAAGTACGCAATCGATTGGCACAGCGTTCCATCGGCAACCCCAGGTATGGCAACCCCCGATGCTTGGCAGGGTAATGTGGGATTTGCCGCGATTGCCGCCGCACGGCTCTGAGGCAGGGCTCCAGCCTCGTGAGCAATGCCACACACGTCGCCGCGTGATCGCGGGGGATGGGATGGGTCGTGGTGACGGCGCCGCGTGAAGGCGGCCCACCGCCGCGTACCTGCCCCCGCGCGGCTACATGGTTTGAGCGGTCGATCCTGCTGTTGCGCATGCGCTGGTGCGTGGTGGGTGATGCTCCTCGCGCCTCCTGGCGCTTGGCAGCTCCGCCGCTTCTATGGGGATCTCGGCCGCCGGCACGAGATACGCGCGGCTTGCGACGGGCGCTGCGGCGCGCCAGTGCAACCAGCCGCGCGACGGCACCTTGCGGCGCTCGCCTTGCGCCGTTCACCGCCTGTACCTACATTGCCTCACGGTGCCTCGCGATCGCGGTTGGCACATATCCGGTGGGTCCGCGCCCGAACAATCGGTCGATCGCGGCAAAGAGCTCAGCAAGCGGACCGGTTGGGGATGCGGGTGTTGGGACAAATGCGGCCCAATGCGTTCGGGAGCTTGGCGGCGCCCGCGTGTTGGCGTTTTGGGCATCGTCGCGGCGAGAGGCAAGCGCCGGCTGAGGATGCCACTACCGCCGGCCCAAGTGTGGCCCGCCACATGCGCCGCCGCTTTTTTCTCGTCACCAATCCGACCGCCGGGGCATGCGCCACGTCCCGAGTCGCCGATGTCGTGACGCTCCTGGAGCGCGAGGGGGCGGTCGTAATACGCGCGGGCGAGGGGAACCTCGCAGCCATCCGAGCAGCCGCCCGCAAGGCCGCCGATAGTGGCAGCTGTGACGCGATCATTGCCGCCGGTGGCGACGGCACGGTGCGGCAAGTGGCGGCAGCCTTGATCGGAAGCAGCACGCCGCTCGGCGTCGTTCCCGTTGGCACCGGCAATGTGCTCGCGCATGAAATTGGCCTGGCCGCAGATCCGGCCGTCATTGCCCACACCCTGCTCGTTGGGCAGCAGGTTCGGGTGGCCTGCGCACGCGCCAATGGCGAACCCTTCCTGCTGATGGCCGGCGCCGGGTTCGACGCGCGCGTGCTGCTGTCCCTCGATCAGCGCTGGAAGAGCCGCATCGGTAAACCCGCCTTCGCCGGTCCGGTGCTCGGTACCCTGCTGCGCCCGCTCGATCGGCTGCATATCGTGCTGGATGGGCGCGCACATAGCGCGTGCTTTGCTGTGGTCAGCAATGCACGCCACTACGCCGGGAGCTTCATGCTCGCGCCGTACGCCTGCATCGAGCGGCGGGGCCTCGTGGCCGTCCTGTTCAAGGCGCAGACTCGCGCTGCCCTTACCGCCCAGCTGGTGCGTCTCGCCACGGGGGGGCTGGCGCAGCACGCGGCGCGCACGGCAGATGTTGCGCTCATCCCCTGCCAGAGGGCCTCCATCAGCAGCAGGCAGCCGGTCCCGACGCAACTCGATGGGGATGCGTTCGGCACCACTCCACTTGCAGTCGACGCCGGCGCGGCGGAGATTGCCCTGATCGTACCCGGCGGCGACGGTGCGCCGAGCGCCACGGCGCGTTGATGGCTCGGCATCGAGCTTCCTCACGCAAGGTTGGGCCGCACGCGGCCGCCGGCGTTTCTGTGCCTGGGCGCGGCAAGCGCCTGCCGCGAGATGTTGACTAACCGATCTGCCGTGCTCGGGTGCGGCCCCACATCATCGACGGTGAATTGACGGGTTATGCAACGTATCTCCGGCACACTATTCTCGGCGGCCAGCGCGCTCGTGTGCCTGCTGGCGGTGACGGCCCACGCCGCAACCAGGATAACGGTCTCGGAGGGCGGCTGGGACGCGTTCGACGGCACAACGACGGTCGGTATCTCCGTCTGCGGCATTTCCAATGATGCGGTGAAAGGCAAGTACTTCGGGGTGAAGCTGTTCGCCAACAGGGATACCTTCACGATCCAGCTTGCGAACAAGAATTGGGAGATCGCAAAGGGTAGCCACTACGAGGTTCGCATGCGATTTGATCACCACGATCAATGGTACGCGACAGGTGAAGGGATCACCTTCAACGACGGCGATAGCGGCATCGAATACACCGTTCGTAAGGCACAGCTCGCGGAATTCGAGCGGGAATTTAGCGACAGCGCGCGACTCCGGGTGTCGATTTCACAGTCGGGGACGCCAGGCTGGGTGCTCGACGTTAAAGGCGTGAGGACCGTGAAGAAGGAGTTCGAAAACTGCAGTCGCAACCTGCGATGATGCGCATCGGCTTCACACGAAGCCGGTGTTGCGAGAAAAGGTTGCGCGTTGCAAAGTTGCGTCACGTTGCCAACGCCGTGCTCCGAGCTGGCGACGAGCCATGGGGCAATCACGAGGGCGCATAGCCAGCGATGCAATGGGGCCGAAATGGAAGCGCGCGTATGCGACGCGATTCACGAATGCCCGACTTCGCTTTCAGGGCCGTCCCACGCTAGAGCTCGAGACCGGGGCGTCGGCAGGAGGTCGCTGGGCCTTCCGCACGCTCGAGAGCTGCACTGCGGCTCGCACAGGGGTGGCTGATAGAGCGGTGTAAAGGGTTGACGTATTCGCGCCGCTGGAGGCGGCCCACGCAGCGCGCGTTTTGGAGGCCGTCCCAGGAACTCGCCAGGCACGAAGTCGAACGATCTAGGAGCATTTAGGTGAAGCGCTTCGTGGCGGTGTCGCTCGATGCGCACCACGGCTGCGCGCTTTGCTTGTGCATCGGTCTGGCGAAGGCGCATTCGCTATGGGGCTATGCCGGAAATCAGCAGCTAACTGGGCATGTCCCAGGAGTGGAGCCAATGGAACGCGGCATTTGCCGGTCAAAGGAGAACAAAACCCGCACCAGCCCTCGGCGCATGGGGTGGGGGTTCCATGACGCCGAAGGCTAGTCTGCATGGGATCCCGCGCCCTCTCCTCAAGCAGACTTGCCGCATCTTATACGCATTACGCGCGCGAATGTGTTGCTGAGATTCGACTGTGGATAATAAGCGCTGCGGCGCCGTTGGGGAATCCGCCGCGTGCGTTTGTGCCCCGCTCCACCCGCACGGCAGACATCAACGACCGTAAAGCAGGATTTGATTAGGCTCGCACCAGGAGGATGGGTCTGCGCTGAGCGGTGCCGGGTGGCGTTGTCGCAAGACCGACGCAAGGTTGGACTGGTTGTCGCCATGGCCCAGGTCGAGTTGCCACTAATGGTGCTGCCGCTGATTTCGGCACTTTCCGCCATCGATCCCAGGCTGAGAGAAGCTTCTCTGTCGCTGGGAGTCGGTCCGTGGGGTACGCTGTTTCGTGTCATCTTGCCGTTGAGTGCGCCCGGCGCCGTCGCGGGTCTGGTTTTGGTCTTCGCCGCATCCTGCAGTGCACTGATCACGCAGTCGATCGTCGGCGGCGGGCGGCTTATCTTTGCGCCTCTCTACATCTACCAGCAGGGTATCCAGGCGCAGGATTGGCCGTTTGCCGCGACCCTATCGCTGATCCTGCTCCTCTCGGTGCTGTGCATCGTGGCGAGCGTGAGCTGGGTTGGCGCGCGTGTCGGAGCGAAGGTCCATGGCTAGCGCGCGCCAGCGTGCAGGACGCGGACGGCGCATGGCGCGTACCAGCTACACTGCCGTCCTCGCGTTGCTCGCATACTGGCCTTGTTGCTGCTGGTAGGGCCGACACTTGTGGTGCTGATCACGTCGTTCACTGCCTCGGCGGCCCTGCGGTTTCCGCCTCCGGGACTGTCGCTCGGCCCGTATCGATCGCTGATCTTCGACTCGCCGGAGATCGTCGCTGCCGCGCTGGTGAGCTTGCGCGTCGCAGTGACCGCCACGCTGCTTGCCACGGTTTTGGCCGTGGCGGCTGGCCTAGGCATCAGCCGGTCACGGGCCGGTTGGGCGCGCTTGGCCGACACGCTGCTGATGTCGCCCTTGCTGTTGCCTTCGCTCGCGCTTGGGCTGGGCCTGCTGCTGGTGTTCAGCGCTGCTGGCGCATCGCTATCCTTGGCCACCCTTATCGTGGGCCACGTCGTGATCTGCTCGCCCTATATACTGCGCACCACGCTGGCGAGCCTGGCGCAACTCGACCCGGCGTTGGAGGAATCTTCGCGCAGCCTTGGCGGCGGCCCATGGTTTACTTTCTTGAATGTGACCTTGCCTCAGATCCGGGGCGGCGTGATGGCCGGTGCCTTCCTTGCCTTCATGGCGTCCTATGACAACGTCGCCATTTCGCTCTTTCTCGCCGACGCCGAATCCGAGGTGCTGCCGCTGCGCATGTGGAATATCATCGAGAACATGCTCGATGTGCGCGCGGCTGCCGCCTCGGGCGTCCTCATTGGGCTCACCCTCGTTCTGCTGCTGAGCATGGAGCGGATTACCAACCTGTCGAGGTATGTGCGATGATCGAACCCAGCGCTGCCGCCGACGAGGCCTTTATGCGCCAGGCCCTCGAGCTTGCCATCGCCGCCGACCGCGAGGGCGACATGGGCGCAGGCGCCATCATCGTGAGGGCTGGTCGGATCATCGGCCGAGGGCGCAATCGCATCCGCACGCGCCGTGATCCGACGTTGCATGCCGAGACTGAGGCGATAAGCGACGCCTGCCGCGCGCTTGGCACCGCCGACCTTGCGGGCTGCATCCTGTACGCGACGATGGAGCCCTGCCCGATGTGCGCGGGCGCCATAGTGCTCGCCGGAATCGAGCGGTGGGTCGTCGGGGGGCGCTTCCAATCGATCGGTCGCACGGATCTCGGCCGCTACAGCATCGAGAGATTTGCCGAGTTCGTGGGACGGAAGGTGGACCTAACGAGCGGCGTCCTACAGGAGGAATGCGAGCGCGTGCGTAGGCGGCGGCGGCCGTGACGGCAGTCAAACAGTAGCGCCGCTTTTGACACGTGACGATAGCGGTAAACTGCTGAGCAAGC
>JBPYEF010000506.1:0-7262 GCA_051985875.1 Hyphomicrobiaceae bacterium | reverse complement strand
GGTCGGCGCGCGACAACTCGTCGACCACTTGCGGCGGGTCGGAACCTAACTTCGGAACCTAATTAGGGGCCAACGCGACCGGCCTGGCGGCGAACTTGAGCTTTTTGGTTGAACGCTGCCTCCGTCCGAGTTTGGTCATTCGTGACGTGGTGGATTGGTCCGCTCCGAAGCCTAAGCGGTCGTTGCCAGCAACGATCGACAATCACTTCGGTGAGAGCGACACGGTGGAGGTCTCCGTCGCCTCGCCAAAGATCGTCAGCCAGAAGCGGCTCATGGGGATGCGAGTTTCGGTGGGGATGCGGCGTAACATATTGATAACACATAGAAAAAAAGGCTTTGGCGCCCCGTAGGGGAATCGAACCCCTGTTTCCAACGTGAGAGGCTGGCGTCCTGACCGCTAGACGAACGGGGCGGCTTGCTTCTTCGTCTAGCGAAGTGTGCGACGCGAGGCAAGTATGGCCCGCTGCCGAGCGCCGCAATCGCCGCGCAGGCCAGGTGCGGCATGCGCCGCAACGCGCGGGGCTGGTGATGCGACCGGAGCCAAAACCGGCTACTCATGCCGAGAGGCGACGCATGGCCCACGGCGAATGGAGCGAGGTTCTTATCGCCAGCGCGCGGGACGCGGGGGGACGGCTCGACCGCTTCCTCGTCGAGCGTCTGCCCGGCATCAGCCGCGCGCGCCTGCAGCGGCTGATCGACGCTGGCCACGTGCTGCGCAACGGCGCGGCAATCCACGACCGCGGACACCGCATCGCCGAGGGCGAGCGCTACCGGGTGCATTTACCGCCTCCAGAGCCTGCCACGCCGGAGGCTGAGGCAATTCCCCTGACGATTTGCTACGAGGACGACGATCTGATCGTCGTCGACAAGCCCAAGGGAATGCCGGTACATCCCGCTCCCGGACACCGCTCCGGTACCCTGGTCAATGCGTTGCTCGCGCACTGCGGGCCTGGCCTTGCGGGCATCGGCGGCGTGCGGCGCCCCGGCATCGTGCACCGCTTGGATAAGGATACGACGGGCTTGCTGGTGGTGGCAAAAACCGACCGCGCGCATGCGGGCCTGGCGCAGCAGTTCGCTGCGCACGGCGCCGATGGTCGCCTGGCCCGGCGCTACCGGGCGCTGGTCTGGGGGCGATTGCCGCGCCGGGAGGGGACGATCGATGCTGCGATCGGCCGCAATGCCCACAATCGCACGAAGATGGCCGTCGTGCGCGCTTCCGCTGGGCGCGCAGCAGTCACCCACTATCGCGCGATCGCAACCTTTCCGCCCGGACATGCAAGGCCGGTTGCGAGCCTGCTCGAAGTCGAGCTGGAAACCGGGCGTACGCATCAGATTCGCGTGCACTTGGCACACCTCGGCCATCCCCTGCTCGGAGACGCGAGCTATGGAGCCGGCTTCAAGGCCAGCGCCCGCACCCTCACTCCCGAGGCCCAGGCGGCGCTGCAGGCGCTCGGGCGGCAAGCACTGCACGCGGCCGAGCTGTCCTTCATCCATCCTGCAACCGGAAAGAGACTGGCCTTCAGCAGCCCACTGCCAGCGGATATTGCCCGGTTGGTCGCTGCGCTCGAGCGGGAATAGCCCCTCGCGTCGGCAAGGGTTGCCCCGACCGAGCGGAGGCGGGTTGCGCCTGCTTCACTGCTGCCCATGCACAAAGGCACCGCAGCGTGCCTCGGGCGTGGGCAGCGGCTCCGTTTTGTGGACGTTTATTACCAATTGTTTAGCCTGCGGTGCATTTATTGGGCCGGCCAAAGCGTATATCAACTAACCCGTGAATTGGCGTTACCGTGGGAACACGGCAAAGTGCATTGTTGTTTCATTTGTTGTTCAGCAACTTGCCTCGATGTCACCAAGCTTGACGCCTCAAGCTGAATCGCTTGCCCCTGGTGGGGCCCTAGGAGCAGCCGACGCTTCGACAACGGAGCGAAGCTGATAAAGCAAATGGCCACACGATCGCTGCCTTCGGTCGTCGCCGGTGCTGGCGGACTCTCCCGTTATCTCGAGGAGATCCGCAAGTTCCCGATGCTCGAGCCGAACGAGGAATACATGCTGGCGAAGCGCTGGCAGCAGCACGAGGATGCGGAGGCGGCGCACAAGCTCGTGACCTCGCACCTGCGCCTCGTCACGCGCATTGCCATGGGCTACCGCGGCTATGGCCTGCCGATCGGGGAAGTGATTTCCGAGGGCAACGTCGGACTGATGCAGGCCGTTAAGCGCTTCGATCCGGACAAGGGCTTCCGCCTTGCTACCTATGCGATGTGGTGGATCCGCGCCTCGATCCAGGAGTACATCCTGCGCTCGTGGAGCCTCGTCAAGATGGGCACCACCGCGGCGCAGAAGAAGCTGTTTTTCAATTTGCGGCGCATGAAGGGCCAGATCAAGGCGCTCGAGGACGGCGATCTCCGTCCCGACCAGGTGCGCCACATCGCCAGCAAGCTCGGCGTCCCGGAGGACGACGTCATCTCCATGAACCGGCGCCTCGCCGGTGACGCCTCGCTGAACGCACCGGTGCGCGCTGCCGATACCGAATCCGGCGAGTGGCAGGATTGGCTCGTCGACGAGACGCCCGACCAGGAGGAGCGCCTCGCCGAATCGGAGGAGCTCAGCCGGCGCAAATCGTATCTGGCGAGCGCCATGTCCGGTCTGAACGAACGTGAAAGGCGCATCTTCGAGGCCCGACGCCTGGCCGACGAGCCGGCGACGCTTGAAGATCTTTCCGCCGAGTTCGGGGTCTCGCGCGAGCGCATTCGGCAGATCGAGGTGCGGGCGTTCGAGAAAGTGCAGGCGGCGGTGCAGAACTCGGCGCGCAAGGACAGCGCCGCGACGCCGGCACGCCTGTCCGGCGCCTAGCGGGAGCGGCGGGGGTAGCGGCCGCAACTGGCGGTGTGGGGGGTGACCTCACCGCTTGCAACCAGCCCGCGCACGGCCGCGGCATCGCAAGGAAAGCGCCGCGGCTGCGGCGGTCTCACCGAGGCGGCCAGCGCTGCCGCACCGACCAGCTGCCCGCCAAGCTCAAGATCGGTCACGCCGAGCGCGCACTTTTGCGCCTCTGCCCGCGCTACCGCAGCAAGCGTTCGGTGCGCCGGCCCAGACTGCGCGGGACCGCCGACGCCGAGATCGGCCAGTAGGCGCCGCACGCCGCCGCCACGCGCCTTGGCGAAGGCCTCGAGCCGCGTCCAGGCCTGGAGCAAGGCGCGGTGCGAGGGGCCGCGCAGCGGCCGGTTGCCGAGCCCGGACGCGGCCGCCAGAATCTGCTGCCGGCGGGCATCGGCCATGACGACAGGTCGCACGCCCTCGACATCGACACCGACCGCTTCGAGACGGGTCACCGCGATCAGCGCGACGCCACGCGTGTGCGAGAGGTTGAAGCGCGCGGGAATGCCCGGCAGGTAGGGTGCGCCCGCGCGATCGCGCGCGTAGGCAAGCCGTCGCACGCGCTGCCCAACCAGGCGCTCGAGCGCGAGGCGCAGTGCGCTATAGGCAGCAAGCCGCAGCTGGCGCTCGTGCGCGTCCGCCAAGCGCATGGCGCGCCGACGGTCGTCGCGGGACAGACGTGGGGTTTCGGCCTCGAGCGCGGCGAGGGCGGGTGCCGCCTGCGCCAGCTCGACGAGCCACAGCTCCGTCATCGCCAGGCCGGCCATGTCTGTCACGCTTACTTTGCGCGGCGGTCGGACCGCGACGGCGCCAGCAGGGCGTGACACGCGCCGAGCTCTGCCACGACCGTGCGCAGCGTCGCCACCTCAAGCGGGCTCAGGGCCAGGGGCGCTGCGGCCTCGCCGCCCTGCGGGGTGCGGCGCGCAGCGCGGCGCTCGGCCGGTGCGCGGCCGTCCTGTGCAACCGGTGGCTCGCTGCGCTCGCGCAGCAACCGCTGCACGCCCTTGATCGTGTATCCCGAGGTCTGCAGCAGGTCGCGGATGCGCTGCAGCAGCGCGACGTCGACCGGCCGATAGAGACGGCGACCGCCGCCGCGCTTCATGGGCTTCAGCTGCGGGAACTTCATCTCCCAGAAGCGCAGCACATGCTTCTTGACGCCGAGCTCCTGGGAAACCTCGCCGATATTGCGAAACGCTTCCGCCGCCTTCGCCAAGGCACGTCCCCTGCTCGCTTGCGTGAGCTGCACTATTCCGCGGCGCTGCGCCGCACGAGACCGGTGTTGATGCGCTGCTTCATGATGTTGCTCGGCCGGAACACCAGGACTTTACGAGGGGTGATCGGCACCTCCTGTCCGGTCTTCGGGTTGCGGCCGATGCGCTGGCCCTTCTGGCGAATGCCGAATGAGCCGAACGACGACAGCTTGACCGAGCGACCCTCAGCCAGGGTGGTCGAGATCTCCTGCAGGATCAGCTCGACGAGGTCCTGGGACTCGTTGCGCGGCAAGCCGATCTTCTGCACTACGGCTTCCGCGAGGTCTGCACGCGTGAGCGTTTTGCCACCCATGATCTCTACCGCCCCTCCCCGGCTGCAACGCGTGCCCGATGCTACTGGCGGGCTTGCCGACGGTCAACAACAACCAGCTGAAACTAAACAGACAATCCTTACCTGTGCACTTTCACCAACGGGCGAGCGCGGCACCCCACGTCAGACCGCCGCCCATTGCCTCCATCAGCACCAGGCGCCGCTCCTGCAATCTGTGATCTTCGAAGGCTTGATTGAGCGCCAAGGGAATCGAGGCGGCCGAGGTGTTGCCGTGCCGGGCGAGGGTGTAGACGATCTTTGCCGGGGCAATGCCGAGGCGCTTGGCGATGCCGTCGAGGATGCGCTTGTTCGCCTGGTGCGGAACGTAGAGATCGACCTCGTCGGGGGCATAGCCCGTCATCACCAACGTCTCTTCGATCACGCCCGAGATCTTCTGCACGGCGTGGCGGAATACCTCGCGTCCGTTCATGCGCAAATGGCCCGTGGTCTTGGTCGAGCCCGGCCCGCCGTCGACGTAGAGCAGTTCCTCAAAGCGCCCGTCGGAACGTATGCGCGTTGCCAGCAGGCCGCGGTCTTCGCGGCTGCCAAGTTGCGTCTGCGCCTCGAGCACGACCGCCCCGGCGCCGTCGCCGAACAGCACGCATGTCGAGCGGTCGCTCCAGTCGAGGATGCGCGAAAAGGTCTCCGTTCCGACGACGATGGCGCGCTTGAATTGTCCGGCCTTCAGGAAGTTGTCGGCAATCGACAGGGCATAGACGAACCCCGAGCAGACTGCCTGCACGTCGAACGCAGCGCCCTTGGTGACGCCGAGTCCGGCCTGAATGCGCACCCCCGTGGCCGGAAAAGTCCGATCGGGCGTGGAACTGGCACAGACTACGAGATCGATGTCGATCGGGTCGATGGCGGCGCGGACGAGTGCCTGGCGGGAAGCAGCGATGCCGAGATCGGACGTGAGCTCACCCTCCTCGGCGATGTGCCGCTGCTCGATGCCGGTCCGCTCGCGGATCCAGGCGTCGCTGGTGTCGACCAGCCGGGCAAGATCGTCATTGGTCATAATGCGCTTCGGGAGGTAGGCGCCGACGCCGCGAATGACCGAGCGAATCAGTGTCACGTATTACCCTCTGTTGCAGCCTCGAGGCGCAGCGTGCTCACGACGATCTCCCGGCGGCCTCAGGCTCGGTCAGCTTGCCGTGCAAGGCCTCAAGGTCGGCGGCGAGCCGGCCGAGCACATTGCTCTCGGCCATCTGATAGCCGACTTCGATGGCGTGCGCGAAACCGACCGCGTCCGTGCCGCCATGGCTCTTGATGGCGATGCCGTTCAGCCCGAGGAACGGGCCGCCGTTGAAGCGCCGCGTGTCCATGCGCGCCTTCAGCGTGCTGAGGCCACGCTGTGCAAACAACGCACCGAGCCTCGACAGAGGCGAGCTCATCATCGCCTCGCGCATCCAGGCCGCCATCTGCTTTGCCGTGCCCTCGGCTGTCTTCAGCGCGATGTTGCCCGCAAAACCCTCGACAACCAGCACGTCGGCCACGCCCTGGCTGATTTGATCCCCCTCTACGAAGCCGCGGTAGTCGATGGCGAGTTCGCCGTTCTCTTTCAGCCAGGCGTGCGCCTGACGGACCTCCTCGATGCCCTTGATCTCCTCTACACCGATATTGAGCAGTCCGACGCGCGGCCGTTCGATATGGAACACGGCACGCGCCATCGCCGCACCCATCAGCGCGAAATCGGCAAGCTGGCGCGCCGTCGCGCCGATGTTGGCGCCGAGATCGAGCACGATGCAGGGGCCGGCAAGCGTCGGCCATTGGGCCGCAATCGCCGGCCGTTCGATGCCCGGCATGGTCGTCAGGATAAGCTTGGCCATGGCCATCAGCGCGCCGGTATTGCCGGCCGAGACCACAAAGTCCGCTTCCTCCTTTTGCACGGCCTCGATCGCCAGCCACATGCTGGACTTGCGGCCACGACGCACCGCCTGGCTGGGCTTGTCCTGCATCTCGACGACGGTCTCGGCGTGCACGACGCGCGCGCGTTCCGCCAGTTGGGGATGCTCGGCGAGATGGCCGGCAACGCGCGACTGGTCGCCAAACAGCAGGAAGGAAACGTCGGTATGGCGCTTGAGGGCGAGCGCGGCACCAGCGAGCACGACCGCCGGTCCCTGATCTCCACCCATCGCATCGAGCGATATGGTGCGTGGCGCTGCCATGCCCCTCTTCATCCGGTCCCCATTGTCCGGCTGATGTGATGCTGGGCCGAGCCAATCGGTCAGCTCGGGAGAGCCGACCCGCATTGTGCCAACCGCGACGGCAGCCGCGCGAGACCGACCGACCATAGCCGGTTGCGGCCACTACACAAGCTGAGATTTTGCGCCGCAGTGGCCACGTGAGCACCCGGCGATCGGCCGACACTTCTGGCGCGGGCTATGCCGCTCAGGGCTTCTTGCGCAGCCCGGCGAGCGCCGCGAACGGGCCACCCGCCCCGCCGGCCTGCTCTGCGTCCGGCGACGCACTGTGCTCGAGGGCAGCCTCGGGCTTGCGCGGAAATGGGTTGAGAGCCGCCGCCAGACATTCATAGATCAGCCGGCCAACCGCAATGCGCCCAGCGGCGATCGGCTCGGGGTCGTCTTCCCCGTCGAAATCAAGCGCGCCACTCCGCGGCGCAGGAATCTCTTCGGCCGGCCAGAACGGCACATCGAGGTCCTCCGCGATCGTGCTGGCAACGGGCTCGAGCGTCACCCCGCAGGCCTGCACGACCTCGCAGCTCACGCGTCCCCGCATGCGGTAGCGCCCCACGCCGGTCGGGGCGAGCGTGTAGTCGGCCTCGAGGCGCGTGCAGGCGAGCAGGTCAAGGG
>JBPYEF010000505.1:0-7117 GCA_051985875.1 Hyphomicrobiaceae bacterium | reverse complement strand
CCGGCAAGCAACCGGCATCTCGACGCCCCGGCGTTGATGATGACGGAGACGCGCGGCAGCACTCCCTTCCGGCTCGATCTCCACGTCGGCGACGTCGGCCACACGCTGATCGTCGGCCCGACGGGGGCGGGGAAGTCCGTGCTCTTGTCGCTGCTCGCGCTGCAGTTTCGCCGCTACATCGGTGCGCAGGTGATCGTCTTCGACCGCGGGCGGTCGGGCCGCGCAGCGTGCCTGGCCATGTCGGGCGCGGCAATCGCGCTCTCCCTGGAAGGAAGCCTGTCGCTGCAGCCCCTGGCGCGTATCGATGAGTCGGCGGAGATCGCCTTTGCATTGCAATGGGTGATGGCGCTGTTTGCCACGGAGGGCGTCAAGGTGACGCCCGACGTCAAGGACGCCGCCTGGAGCGCACTGAAGAGCCTCGCCTCTGCGCCGCTCGAGGAGCGCACGCTCACCGGGCTTGCCGTGCTGATCCAGTCCGGTGCCCTGATCACGGCGCTCACACCCTACACGCTCGAGGGCCCCTACGGCCGGCTGCTCGACGGCTCGGCCGAAGAGATCGCGCGCGCCGACGTGCTGCACTTCGAGACGGAAGGGCTGATGCCGCACAAGGCGCTGATCGCGCCGGTGCTCACGTACCTCTTTCACCGGCTGGAGGCGCGCTTCGATGGTCGCCCCACGCTGCTCGTGCTCGATGAGGCCTGGACCTTCCTCGACGATGCGCTGTTTGCCGCGCGCATCCGCGAGTGGCTGAAGACCCTACGCAAGCGCAACGTCGCCGTCGTGTTCGCCACCCAGTCGCTGGCGGACATCGAGCGCTCGACGATTGCCCCGGCGCTGATCGAAAGCTGCCCGACGCGCATTCTGCTGCCCAACGACCGGGCGCTCGAGCCGCAGTCGCGGTCGATCTACGAGCGCTTCGGCCTGAACGCGCGCCAGATCGAGATCCTCGCTCTAGCGACGCCGAAGCGCGACTACTACGCCCAGACCGCTCGCGGCAACCGCCTGTTCTCGCTCGGACTCGGCCCGCTGGCGCTGGCGCTGGCCGGCGCGTCCTCGCCCGACGATCAGCGCCTCATCGATCGCTGCCTTGCCGATGGTGGGGGTGAGGGCTTCGCCGCCCGCTTTCTCGCCGCCAAGGACCTCCCCTGGGCGGCCGAGTTGCTCGCCCGCTGGCAGGCTCCGGGCGAGCTACCGATGCCGCCGGCGCACGGGTTTTCATCGCTCGCGCCAGGCGAAATCGCGCACAGCGCGGAAGGCGCAAGGGCGCACGCGGCGCCAGCGCGCGCGGTCGCACCGGAAATCGCGGGACCCAACGCTGCGCGCCTCGCGGGGTCGCGCGGCGACGCTCTGCCATCGGATCGCGGCATGGCCGGCTGGCCCTGGCTCGGTGAGCCCGACCCCGGCCCAGGCGTTGGACCTGGGGTGGCCCGTGGGAACGCGCAGCTGCGCGTTGCGCCGGCGCGCGCTGCCGCAGGCCGCGAAGGCCAGAACGACGTCGCGAGCGGCGTCGCGAGCGACGTCGCCAGCAACGTCGAAATGGGCGAAGGCGCAGAACCCCCGGGGTTTGCGCGCCGCCTCTCGCCGTTTCGCCTCAAGCCCGCACGCGCCAAGCGGAGATCCCCATGAGCACTCTCAACCGCTTCTGTCCAGTGCTTGCCACCTTCGGCCTCATCCTCGGCTGCAGCAGTCCGGCGCGCGCCCAATGGACCGTCTTCGACCCCGAAACCTACAGCGCCAATCTGCTCATCGATGCCCACGCGCTGCAGCAGATCGGCAACCAGGTGCGCCAACTGCAGAACGAGGCACAGATGCTCCAGCGCCTCGAACAGAACCTGCAGCGCTTGGGGGTGACGGTCGCACCCGATCTGCAGCGTACCCTTGCCGACCTGGTCGCCAGGCTGCGCGAGCCGGAAGGCATGCCCCTGCGCCTCAACGGCGCGCCATCGGCCTACGACCAGCTGTTCCCCAAGACCGTCTCCGCCGCACTGTCGGGTGACCAAGTTCGCCAGAACGCGCTTGCGCGCCTGCAAGAGGCCTCGGCGGCCGCACGGCGCGCTGCCCTGCTGCAGGCGGCCATCGCCGACGGCATCGACGGCGACCGCCAACTGCTCGCCGACGTCATGGCGCGCTCACGCGGCGCTGCGGGTGCGCTCGCGGCGACACAGGCCGGCAACGAGCTCGCCGGGCTCAGCGTCAAGCAAGCGCTGGCACTGCAAGCCCTGTTGGCGGCACAGGCCCGCTCGCAGACGCTGGCGCGCGCCTCCGCCATTGCCGGCGAAGAGGAGGCGCGGCAGCGCTTCCAAGCATTCCTCGGGCCGGCGTCCGCCTACCGCGGCAGACGGTGAGAGTGGCCATGCAAAGCAATGGGTTCGCTTCCGGCAATCGCGGCGCGCGGCGGCGCAGGACATCCCCTGTGCAGCGGCAGCCGGCGCAAGGCGCGTGCGTCGCCCGCCGTCGCGGCGGCTGAATGAGCGCGCGCCCGGCGCACGGAGGCGCGCACGGAGGTGCATGAGAGTGCATCGGTGAGCGCCGCGTAGCCTGCGGCGCGCGTCGGCGGAGCTTTGCTCGTTAACTCTAGCGCATTTTTGCCAACGCCATGGACGACCTCGCCGTCATCGATCGCTTTACCGATACCTTCAGCCGCTACATCGATTCGGGCTTCGGCCTGCTCGCCGGCGATGTCGCGTTTCTGACGAGCGTGCTCGTCGCCCTCGACATCACGCTCGCCGGGCTGTTCTGGGCCTTGCTCGGCGAAGACAACGTTCCCGCGCAGCTGATCCGCAAGGTCCTGTACGTCGGCTTCTTCGCGCTGCTGCTCGGCAACTTCAAGGGCCTCGCCGATATCGTCTTTCAGTCGTTTGCCGGGCTCGGCCTAAAGGCGTCGGGCTCTTCGCTCACCGCCGCCGATCTGATGCGCCCAGGCTTTGTCGCGGCGACGGGCTTTTCCGCTTCGCGCCCCCTGCTCGAAAAAGCCGGTGCGCTCATCGGCGTCACCGCGTTCTTCACCAACTTCGTGACCATCGCGGTGCTGATGCTCGCCTGGCTGATCGTGTTGCTCGCGTTCTTCGTGCTCGCCGTGCAGCTGTTCATCACCATCATCGAGTTCAAGCTGACGGTGCTCGCGGGCTTCGTGCTCGTCCCGTTCGCTCTGTTCGGGCATACGGCGTTCCTGGCCGAACGGGTGCTCGGCAGCGTCGTCTCAGCCGGCATCAAGATGATGGGGCTGGCGATCGTTCTCGGCGTCGGCTCCTCGCTGTTCGGCAGCCTGACGCTGGCCAGCGGCGATATCACGCTGGCGCAGGCGGCGGCGACAATTCTCGCGGCCATCGCCGTGTTCGGGCTGGCGGTGTTCGTGCCGAGCCTCGCCGCCGGCCTCATCTCCGGCGGCCCGCAGCTCGGCGCCGGCGCGGTGGTGACGACGGCCGCCGCGCTCGGCGGATCGGCCGTCGCCGGCGGCATGCTGGCAGCCGGCGGGGTGCGCCTTGCGGGCAGTGCGACGAGCGGCAGCCTCAAGGCCGCGGCCTCTCTCACGGGCAGGATTGCCGCCGCCCACGAGACGGGCGGGGCGGGGGGTGTGGTGCGCGCAACCGTGTCCGGACCGGCCACGCGCCGGGGCGCAGCGCTGACGGCCCCATTGCGCGACGCCTATGCGCGCGGCGCGGCCCAGGGCTACCGCGACGCGGCGACCGCGGAGCCCGACGCCGGTCCCGACGCGGGCGGTGGGATGGCGCCACCGACCTCATCCGAGGACGGACCACCCGGGTGGGCGCGAAAGCTGGCGCGGCGGCAACGCACGCGGGAGGCGGGGTTGCTCGCCGCGCAAGCGCTGCGCGACGGCGACCGGCCCGCCGGCGGAGCCTCCCCCAATCTCACGGACAAGAGCTGAGGACGCGCGATGATGTTCAAGCGGACGACCCTGCACTACGGCGCCACGCCGCAGCCGGTGACGCCCTACCAGAAGGCGGCGCAGGTGTGGGATGAGCGCATCGGCAGCTCGCGCGCGCAGGCGCACAACTGGCGGCTGATGGCGCTTGGCAGCGTGGTGATCTCGCTGATCCTCGCGGTCATCCTGCTGTGGATCGGACGTGCGCGCACGACGCTGCCCTATGTCGTCGAGGTCGATTCTCGCGGCGGCGCCCGCGCCGTCGGTCCTGCGCCTGAAGACTACCGGCCGAGCGACGCGCAGATCGCCTTCCACCTTGCGCGTTTTGTCGAAAACGTGCGCTCCCTGTCGATCGATCCCGTCGTCGTGCGCCAGAACTGGCTCAAGGCCTACGACTATGCCAGCGATCGCGCGGCCGTCACCCTCAACGCCTACGCAAAAGAAGCCGATCCATTCGCCAAAATCGGACGCCAGAGCATCGCCGTCGAGGTGACGAGCGTGGTGCGGGCATCGGCGAGCTCGTTCCAGGTGCGCTGGGTCGAGCACGTGTTCGAAGGCGGCGCGATCAAGGATACGCGTTCCCTGACCGGCCTGTTTACCGTCGTCGTCGCGCCCCCGCGCACCGTCGATGCGGTACGCAAAAACCCGCTCGGCATCTACGTGCACGCCTTCAACTGGTCGGAGGACGTGCCGCAGGGGTCGCCCAACGCCGGCAAGGAGGAGGCGAAATGATCGGCCCCTCGCGCCAATCGGAAAGCCGCTGCGCCGATCGCCGGCGCCATGCTCTGGCGCCGGCTGCAGCGCGCGGCGCGGCAAGCTTCGCGCTGATCGGGCTCGGCGCCTGTGCGAGCAATCTCCCCGTGCCGGAGCTGCCGGTCCTCGATGCGCCGGCCTTCGTCGCCGCCAACCGCCAGCCAGAGACGACGAAAGCGGTGGAATTCGTGGAGGTGCCGAAGCCGCTGCCGCTGCCGGGACAGCTGAAGCCCGTGGCGCCGAAGCAGGCGGAGGGCGGGCAGCCGCCGCAAGGGGATCCGCCCCAGGCGCGCATTGAGCGCGCCAACCGGGCAGCTCGGGTCGAGCCGGCGAAGAGCGGCTACATCAACGCCATCCAAGTCTACCCCTACAGCATTGGCGCCCTCTATCGGCTCTACGCGGCGGTCGGACAGGTCAGCGACATCGCCCTGCAGCCGGGCGAGAAGCTGATCTCCGTCTCCGCGGGAGACACGCTGCGCTGGATCGTCGGCGACACGAGCAGCGGGGAGGGGAAGGAGGCGATCGCGCACATTCTCATCAAACCGATCCAGCCCG
The DNA here is from genome assembly GCA_051985875.1 of Hyphomicrobiaceae bacterium. Lineage (GTDB taxonomy): Bacteria > Pseudomonadota > Alphaproteobacteria > Rhizobiales > Hyphomicrobiaceae > AWTP1-13. The sequence continues at coordinate 1,926 of JBPYEF010000505.1, read as the reverse complement.
AGCTCACCACCAACCTGCTGATCGCCACGGACCGGCGCACCTACCATCTGGAGATGCTCTCCTCCGAGCAGACCTACATGGCCTCGGTGTCCTGGACCTATGGTCCTGCCGAGCTGGTCGCGATCAAAAAAGAGCAAAGCGAAGCCGAGCTCGCCGCCGGTGCTGCCGTCGAACCGGGCGTCAAACCCGAGCAGTTGCGGTTTCGCTATCGCATCGAAGGCGACGCGCCCTGGCGTCCGCTGAGCGTGTTCGACGACGGCACGAAAGTCTACATCCAGTTCCCGCAGGGGATCAGGGAGAGCGAGGCGCCGCCGCTGTTCGTCGTCGGTCCCGACGGCAAGCCCGCCCTCGTCAACTACCGCATGCGCGGGGCGACCTACATCGTCGATCGGCTGTTTGCCGCCGCCGAGCTGCGGCTCGGCACCGCGCCGCAGCGCCTCGTGCGCATCGTGCGCACCGACGCCGTCTGGCGGCAGGGCACGCCATGAGCGCGGGTGCACATCCGGATGCCGCGCCCGAGGCCGCCGAGATGCTCGAGCTGCGGGCGCGTCCCGCACCCGTCACGCGCATCAACCGCAAGGTGCTCATCGGTGCGGCCGCCGTCTTGCTGCTCGTCATATCCCTCATCGTTCTCGCCGCCCTGTCCCCGCCGCACCTGCGCGAGAGCACCCCGCAGGAGCTGATCACCGTCGACCGCAAGCCGATCACCGATCGCCTGGCCGCGCTGCCGGCGAGCTACGCTGCTCTCGATCCCGAGCAGGCGAACACGGCGCAACGCGGACCGGCGCTCGCGCCGGCCGCGGCGCCCGCACAGGCGAGCGCCCCCGAGCTGCTCGAGCGCGAGCGCCGCGCACGCCTATCCGGCCAAGCCGCGCAATCCGCGCTGTTCTTTTCCCTGCAGCCGAAGCAACCGAGCACCGAGGCGCGCCCCGAGGTGCGCCCTGAGGTGCGCCCTGAGGTGCGCCCTGGCGCGACGGAGGGTGGCGATGTTCAGCGCGTTGCCGAGCACAAGCGCGCCGAGCCCGGCGGTGAGCAGGAAGCGCCTGCCGACGCGGCCGAGGGCGCGCGCAAGCTCGCCTTCTTGCGGCGCGGACCCGAGGCGGAGATCTACAACGCGCACGCGCTGCAGCGGCCGCTATCGCCCTATCAGCTGATGGCCGGGACGGTCATTGCCGCTAGCCTGATCACCGGGCTCAATTCCGACCTGCCGGGCTTCGTCATCGCCGCGGTCACGGAAAATGTCTACGACACCGCCTCCGGACGCTACCTGCTGATCCCCCAGGGCGCACGCCTGATCGGCAAATACGACAACGTCGTCGCCTTCGGCCAGGAACGTGCTCTCGTCGTTTGGCAGCGCATCATCTTTCCCGACGGCAGCTCGGTGACGATCGACAACCTTCCGGCTACGGACGCCTCCGGCTACGCCGGGCTTGCGGATGCGGTCGACGCCCACACCTGGACGCTCCTCAAGGGCGTCGCGCTTGCAACCCTGCTCGGCGTCGGCAGCCAGCTCGGCGTGGGCACGGGGAGCGGCAGCGACAGCGACCTCGTCAAGGCGCTGCAGCAGTCGGTGGCTGCGACCACCAACCGTGCGGGCCAGCGGCTGGTCGAGCGCAACCTCACTGTGCAGCCGACGATCACCGTGCGCCCGGGCTGGCCGCTGCGCGTCATCGTGCACAAGGATCTTCTGCTGCAGCCCTACCACGGCAGCACTTCCCCCTGACCGGCACGGATGACGATACGACCAATGTCCCCGACACGCGCCGCGACCGCCGCCCGCACTCGTGAGGTTGCCACCGCTTCTTTAGCGACGCGCGCAGCGCAGCGCGGTGCGCACCATGCTGCGCGCGCCTACGCGGCCGCACTGCTGTGGACCGCGCCCACCGAGGCGGCGGCGCGGCATGGCGCCGTGGCAATGGAGCGAAC
>JBPYEF010000504.1:0-8321 GCA_051985875.1 Hyphomicrobiaceae bacterium | reverse complement strand
TTGGCGAGCCGCTCGGGCATCATGAAGGGCACGTTGCTGTCGATCTTGCCGAGCGCGTCGAGCACGAAGCCGACGGGCTGTTTCAGGGTCAGCGTGAAGGTGCGCGCATCGACCGCCGCAATGTCGGCGGTGAAATCGGCGAGCGCTCGCCCCATGCCGTCCTTGGCCGCCCAGCGCTTGAGCGAGGCGACGCAGTCGGCGGCACGCACCGGCGTCCCGTCGTGCCAAAGCAGACCCGAGCGCAGAGTGAAAGTGTAGGTGAGCTTGTCGTCGCTCACGCTCCAGCGCTCGACCATCTGCGGTTGCGGCGTGTTGTCGGCGTCGAGCGCAAACAGGGTGTCCCAGACCATGTAGGCGTGATTGCGCGTGATGTAGGCGGTCGTCCAGATCGGATCGACGATCTTCAGGCTGCCGATCGGGACCGAGCGCACCGTCTTCTTCTGCGCCAGCGCCGGGCCGGCGGCGCGCGCGACCGCCGCCGCGCCGATCAACCCGCCAATCAACCGCAGGACAGCGGCATGCCGGCGGCCGACGGCCACGCTTCCGCGACGTCTGGCGTCTCGCATGATCCTCTCCCGTTCGAGCGGCCGAGCCGCGGCATCCGGTCGGGCGATGCCTACGCCGCGGCGGTCGCGAGTGTGCACGCGGGAACGGGAACGAGTCAAAAGCCCCGTTGTGCCGGGTCGGCGTTGCCGCGCGGGGGAGAGCGGACGACGTCGCGGCTCTCAGGCCGGGACAAAGCCCGCGGGTACCGGCAGCTTCGGATTAGCCGCGAACAGGCGTCGCCAGGCGCGCCGGGCGATCGTCTCCGCCTGCGCGATGATCCGCTCCTCGTCCATGGTGAGAATGACCCCGTCGCGCATGACCCACCGGCCGTCGACCATCACACCCTCAACGTCTCCCGCCTGCCCCTGGTGCAGGAGATCGGAGACGACACGCATCACCGGCACGAGGTGTGCTCTGCGCAAGTTGACGACGATGAGGTCGGCCCTGTTGCCGACCTGGAGTGCGCCGCCGTCGGCGACACCCATCGCGCGATAGCCGTTCACCGTCGCCCAGCGAAGCACCTCCTCCGGCGTCGGCCGGCGACCGTCGCGACGGCGCACGCGCTCCATGAAGAGCCCGGTGCGCGCCACCTCGACCATGTCCTCGGCCATGTTATCGGAGCCCATGGCGATGCTGCACCCCAGCGCCTCGAGGTCGGCGATGCGCGGGCTCAGCCCACGCCGGGCGGCGATCGCCGAATTGAAGGCGACGGCAACCTTCGCCCGTCCGAGGATCGTCTCCTCCAGCGGTTCCATGCAGCGGCAGTGGGCGGCGATCAGGCGATCGCCAAGGAAGCCGACCCGATCGAGGTACTCCGTCGGCAGGCAGCCGCGCGCGCCGCGCACGGCGGCTACCTCGCCCCAGATCTGATTGAGGTGGATGGTGGCGATGGCATCGAGCCTGTGCTGCAGCGCGCGCACTTCGCGCAGCAATTCCGGGGAGCACATGTCCGGCGCCCAGGCGGAAACGCCGATGCGGATGCGCCCTTCGGCCATGCCGTGGCGCTTGGCGTGCAGCGCCTCGATGCGCGCCAGGCAAGCGTCGCCGAGCTTGCGGTCGACCACGAACGGCGAGGGGTCGCCGATGCCGGCATTCGCCCTGTCCCAGGCGCGCTCGGTGAGCAGGAAGCGCACTCCCGTCGCGGCCAGGTCCTCGACATAGCGCTCGATGCCCACCGCATCCTCGACGATCGCCGTGGTGCCGCTGCGGATGGCCTCGACCACGCCGAGCGCGCAGAAGATCCTGTGCTCCTCGGGGCTGAGCGTCGGCAACGGCAGCGGCGCGAGCCCGCCGCTGAACGGCGGCTCGTGCGGCGGCGACAGGTCCTCGTAGATGCCGCGCGCCAGCGTCATGGCGAGGTGTGTGTGCACGTTGGCAAAGCCCGGCATGATGGCCTTCCCCGCCGCGTCGATCTGCGGCGCGTCGGGATGGCGGGCAAGCACCTCGCGCGTCGGCCCGACCGCCGCAATGCGGTCGCCGGCGACGGCGACCGCACCGTCGTAGAGCACGGTGTCCCGCGCATCGACGGTCACCACCACGCCACTGTGAATGACGATCATCGGGCTACCTCGGCTGCCCCGCGCCGCGCGCGTCCAAAGCGCGGCCTCCGGCGACGCAAATCCGGTTTGCGATGATACACGCACCCGCTACCCTGCCAAGGTGAGGGGCGCGGCCCGATACGTGCAAGAGGATGGCAACCCGTGATGGCCAAGACCACACGCTTTCGCAACGCGGCATGGGCAGTGGCATGGGACGCGGCGAGGCAGACCCACGTCTACCGGCGCAACATCGATGTGGCGATACGCGGCGAGCAAATCGTCTTCGTCGGCAAGAATTACGCCGAGGGCGCAGACGTCGACGTCGACTGCAGCGAGCGCCTGCTGCTGCCCGGCTTGATCAACATCCACACGCATCCGACGACCGAGCCGCTGCGCAAGGGCATTACCGATGAATGCCGCAGCCCTGGCTTTTGGCACAGCTCGCTCTACGAGTTCCTCACGGTATTCAACAACGACCCCGAGGGCTCGGTGGCGGCCATGCGGGTGGCCCTCGCGGAACTCTTGATGAGCGGGGTGACGACCGTCGTCGACCTGTCGATCCCGTTCGAGGGGTGGATCGATACGCTTGCCGAATCCGGCATGCGTGCGGTCGCCGCCCCGATGTTCCGCGATGCCCGCTGGTTCACGCGCAACGGCCACCAGCTCGACTACAGCTGGGACAAGAAGGCCGGGCGTGAAGCCTTCGAGCGCGCGCGCCGGCTGATCGAGCTCGCCCAGCAGCATCCCAGCGGACGGCTCAGCGGCATGGTCTGCCCGGCCCAGGTCGACACCTGCTCGCCGGAGCTGATCCGCGATGCCTACGACTTGGCGGTTGCCCGCGCCCTGCCGCTGCAGATCCATGCCGCGCAGAGCGTCAACGAGTTCCACGAGATGTTCCGCCGCTGCGGCAAGTCGCCGATCGCCTGGCTAAAGGATATCGGCGCGCTCGGCCGCCACACGATCATCGGCCACGGCATTTTTCTCGACCACCATCCCTGGCTGCACTGGCCGACGCACGGCGACCTCGGCCTCCTGCGCGAGTCGGGCGCAACGGTCGCCCATTGTCCGACGGTGTTCATGCGGCGCGGCATCGCCATGAACTCGTTCGGCGCCTATGCACGCCAGGGCATCAATTTGGGGCTCGGCACCGACACCTACCCGCACAACTTCCTCGAGGAGATGCGCAGCGCCTTCACGATCGCGCGCGCAGTGGCCGGCAGCGTCGACGACGTGACCACGCGCGACGTCTTCAACGCCGCGACCGTCGGCGGTGCGCGCGCGCTGCTGCGCGAGGACATCGGCCGCCTGGCGGTCGGGGCGAAGGCCGACATCGTACTGGTCGACATCAAACACCCGGCGATGATGCCGCTGCGCGAGCCGCTGCGCAGTCTGCTCTATGTCGCCGCGGACCGGGCGGTGCGTGACGTCTACGTCGAGGGCGAGCGGGTGCTCGCCGAAGGCCGCCCCGTGCACATCGACTATCGGAGCGCGGCCGCGGCCCTCGAGGAGGCGCAGAAGCGCTCGATCCGCAATGCGCCGAAATTCGACTGGGCCGGGCGCGGCGTCGATGCGCTGGCGCCGATGGTCCTGCCGGTCGCGGAGGGCTAACGCGCGGTCGCCGAGCCCGTTCGCCAAGCCGATGTGACGGCGCATGCGGCCTGCACGGTCGCGGACGCGTGGTAGCGAAGGGCGGGAATTTCGCAGCGCTACAGCATAGCGCCGGCAGCACCTCACATCTGGCGTTCGCAGCGTTGCCGTCATCGTCACCACGCGCTCGGGTGAGGCAAGACGATCGCGCCGGCGCTGCGCAAGGTGGGTCAGCCCGGCACGCTCCGCAGCTTGCGCGCCGCCGGCAGCAAGCGCGCACGCGCCACGCACGCCGCATTCAGCCCAAATCTTCGCCACGCGGTGCGTGCGGAGCGCGCAATTCGCCTCTCCAAGAAGAAAAAATTCCTCGCGCGTTCGGCGGCGCAGCGTTTGGCACACGCCTTGCGAGGCCTCCGGTGACCGACATTCCTCAGCCCCGGGTCGAGCATCGACGAGATAAGGAAAGGCACGCATGCGCAGAGATGACGGAGTGTGGATTGCTGACTGGAGGCCGGAGGATCAAGGGTTCTGGAATTCCACCGGCAAGTTCGTTGCCCGCCGCAATCTCATCTGGTCGATTTTCGCCGAACACCTTGGGTTTTCCATTTGGCTGATGTGGAGCATCGTCGCTACCAAGCTGCCGCAGGCCGGCTTTCATTACACCACGGACCAACTCTTTCAGCTCGTCGCGCTGCCGGGACTGATCGGCGCTTTGATCAGGTTTCCCTACACGTTTGCGGTGACCACGTTCGGCGGCCGCAACTGGACCATTTTTAGCGCGGCGGTGTTGTTCGTGCCGACGCTGGCGCTCGCCTATTTTGTGGCGCAGCCCGACACGCCGTTCTGGGTGATGCTGACTGTGGCGGCCACGGCAGGCCTCGGCGGCGGCAACTTTGCCTCGAGCATGGCCAACATTTCCTTCTTCTTCCCGGACCGCATGAAGGGTTGGGCGCTCGGCCTGAACGCCGCTGGCGGCAACATTGGCGTCAGCAGCGTGCAGCTGCTGACGCCGGCGGTGATGGGCGTCGGCCTGCTAAACCTTTACCAGGCAACCCCGCTCGCGGGGGGTCTCTACCTGCAGAACGCCGGCCTGATGTGGCTGCTGCCGCTGGCGCTCGCGGTTATCGGCGCGGTGTTGTTCATGAACAATCTCACCTCGGCACGCTCTACGTTCAAAGACCAGCTCGTCATTGTCCGGCGCAAGCACACCTGGGTGATGTCCTACCTCTATATCGGCACGTTCGGCTCGTTCATTGGCTACTCCGCAGCATTCCCTCTGCTGATCAAGACGCAGTTTCCGGAGGTCACCCTAGGCATCGCCTTCCTCGGTCCGCTGGTTGGTTCCCTTGCCCGGCCGCTTGGCGGATTGCTTGCCGACAAAATCGGCGGCGCGATCGTAACGTTCTGGAACTTCATCGCCATGGGCGCGGCGACGACCGGCGTCATGTACTTCGTCGATATGCGAGACTTTCAGGGCTTTGTGGTCATGTTTCTCATTCTCTTCCTGACCACCGGCATCGGCAACGGCTCGACCTATCGCATGATCCCCTCGATCTTCCGCGAAGAGAAGCGCCGGGCGGCGAAGGACTCGAGCGACGCCGGACTGGCCGCTGCCCTGCAGGCTGCGAATATCGAGAGCGCCGCTGCGCTGGGATTTATCGGCGCCGTCGGCGCCTGCGGCGGCTACCTCATTCCGCGCGGGTTTGGCGCCTCCATTGCCGCCAGCGGTGGCCCGCACCTGGCGCTCGCGGTGTTCCTGGCATTCTATGTCAGCTGCATGGTGATCACGCGACGGTGCTACCTGCGCAAAGCCCCCCTCGCGTCGGGCGCACCGAGCCTGGCCGAGGTGCGGGTATGAACCGCGCGCGGGCGATGGCGGGGAGCGCGGCGGCGCTCACCGCCCCGCGCCTTCGGCGCGCGCTGCGCGCGGCCGGCGGCAAGGGTTAAGGCGCCGGTGAGCCCGCCCAAGGGCGCAACGCCCTGGGGGAGGCGCTCTTTCCCGGTTGTGCGCAATGGTCGAGCAAAGCGCCTACGCACGTTGCATCGGTGCCCCCAACGCAGCCGCACAATCATCAACACCCCTAGAGAATCAACGGGTTGCCTTGCCGGCACGGCTGGCACGTTCCTTGCGCCAGTTGCTCGCTGCAGGGCAGCATGGCGCCGCCTTTTATTCCGGGCGCTTGCGGCGCGCCATGGGCGAACGCGCCATGGGCGATCGTCATGGGTGATCCTCATGGGTGATCCTCATGGGTGATCGCTTCGCGATAGAGGATTGGGACGCGTGAAGGAGACGCACGAACCGGGTTCACCGCACGGGGAATTCGAGCCCGAGCAAAAGCGCTATCTGGAAGGCTTCGCATCCGGATTGCAAATCGCCCGCACGGTGCGCGGCGGCGCCCTTGGCGGCGGGACCGCGCCCCCCGAGCCGACGGGACCCGATGCGGCGCATCTGCGGGCGCAGGACCGCTTCATTGGCAATGGTGCCAAGCTATCGGATGCAGAGAAGTTCAAGCGCGAACTGCATCCCTTCGATGCCTATCGCCGGCTGAAGGAGCAAGCCGCCGCCAATCAGCCACCCAAGGTCGATGACAACTTCCGCTGGCGCTTCTTTGGCCTGTTCTACTGCGCCCCGACCGAACAGTCGTACATGTGCCGCCTGCGCATCCCCAACGGCATTCTCAGGCACTGGCAATTGACCGACCTCGCCGACCTCGCCGCGCGCTACGGGGACGGCGATGCGCACGTGACCACGCGCGCCAACCTGCAGATCCGCAAAATCGCGCCCAAGGATGCGGTGGCCGTGATCGAGGCGATCCAGGATCTCGGTCTCTGCTCCCGCGGCGCGGGTGCCGACAATATCCGCAACGTGACCGGATCGCCCACCGCGGGCATCGATCCGCAGGAGCTGATCGACACGCGGCCCATGGCGCGGGAGTGGCATTTCCACATCCTGAACGACCGGTCGCTGTACGGCCTGCCGCGCAAATTCAATGTGGGATTCGATGGCGGCGGTCTCATTCCGGTGCTCGAGGACACCAACGACATCGGTTTTACCGCGCTGCAGGTGCCCGATGGCCGCGGCATCGAAGCAGGGGTATGGTTTCGGCTCGCGGTCGGCGGCATCACCGGACACAAGGACTTTGCGCGCCCGACGGGAGTTCTGGTGAAGCCGGCGGAGGCCGTTGCAGTCGCCGATGCCATCGTGCGCGTGTTCATCGACCGCGGCGACCGCACCGACCGCAAGAAGGCGCGGCTCAAATACCTGCTCGACGGGATGGGCTTTGCCCCCTTCCTTGCCGAGGTCGAAGCAAAGCTCGGCCGCGCCTTGACGCGCCTTGACGCGGCGCTGCTGCCGGCGCCGAACCGGCAGCAGCGCCAGCACCACGTCGGCGTCCACCCGCAACGGCAGCCCGGCCTGGTTTGGGTCGGCGTGGTTCTCCCCGTTGGCAGGTTGCGCGCGGACCAGATGCACGGCCTTGCGGCCATTGCCGCCGAGTTCGGTGATGGAGACATTCGCCTGACCGTGTGGCAGAACCTGCTGATCTCCGGCGTCGCGCGCGAGCGGGCGGAGCAGGTCGAAGCCAGGCTGCAGGCGATTGGGCTCACCGCGAAAGCCTCGTGCCTGCGCGCGGGTCTCGTCGCCTGCACCGGCAATATCGGCTGCAAGTTCGCCCTCTCCAATACCAAGGCGACGGCGCTGGCCATAGCCGACTGGGTCGAGCCGCGCGTGGCGCTCGACAGCCCGATCAACGTGCATCTCACCGGATGCCCGAACTCGTGCGCGCAACACTACATCGGCGACCTGGGGCTGCTCGCCTGCCGGGTGCCTGCCGCGCCAGAGAGCGAAGACACGGTTGAGGGCTTTCACCTGTTCGTCGGCGGCGGGTTCGGGCCGGACCAGGCGATCGGCCGCGAGCTCTATCGCGATGTACCTGCCGAACGCTGTCCCGCCCTCCTCGAGCGGATCCTTGCTGCCTACATGGCCAACCGCCAGGCGGGCGAAACCTTCCTCGCCTCCTCTCTCCGCCCCGACGTCGCGGCGCTGAAGCGCATGGTAGAAGCGCAGGGAGGCGAACCGTGACAGTCCTCGAGCCGAAGCCGACGAGCGTCGCCTTGATCCCGGAAACGGCGCCGTTCAGCACGGAGCAGCGCGCCTGGCTCAACGGCTTTTTTGCGGGACTTCTGTCGACCCCCGGCAATGCGCAGGCCACCGTGTCCGCCTCCGATCCGCCGAGCGTTGGCGAACAGGCACGCGAGGGTGACGACGGCGAGGCTCCCTGGCACGACCCGGCCATGCCGCTCGAAGAGCGCATGCGCCTCGCCGAGGGACGTCCGCTCGAGCGCAAGCTGTTTGCCGCCATGCCGCAGCAGGACTGCGGCCAGTGCGGATATCTGTGCAAGTCCTACGCGCAGGCCCTGGCGACCAGCGCAGAAAAACGCGCAAACCTGTGCGTTCCCGGTGCCAAGGAGACGAGCCGCGTGCTGAAGCGGCTGCTCGAAGAAGCAACCGGCCCCGCTGCCGCCGCTGCGCCCGCGCCGGCACCAACCCCGAGCAAGGCCGGTGCTGCCGGCCTCGGCCGCGAGCTCTATCGCGATGTACCTGCCGAACGCTGTCCCGCCCTCCTCGAGCGGATCCTTGCTGCCTACATG